>NZ_JBWKCJ010000004.1:278589-304007 GCF_056436545.1 Streptomyces sp. NPDC043738
TCGCCTGCTCGCTGATGCGGCACTGTGTGCTCCTTCCCGAGTCGGAGTGGTGGTGGGGGGGGGGGGGGCCCCCCCCCCCCCCCCCCCCAAACCCCCCCCCCCCCCCCCCCCCCCCCCACCCCCCCTCCCCCCCCCCCCCCCCCCCCCCCCCCCGGGCAGGGTACGGCCGACGACGACGGTGCGCTCGGGCTCCGGCGCGCCCTTCTTGCCGATCGCGCGGCGCACGCCGTAGCCGAACGCGGCCACCTTGACCAGCGGCCCGCCGAAGGCGGAGGAGACGGTCGAGGAGAGCGCGGAGGCGTTGGCGGTGACTTCCTGCACGTCGGCGGCGATCGCGTCGACACGGGCGAGCTGGGTGTGCGCGGAGCGGACGGTCGCGGACGCGTCGGCCAGAAGCGGAACGGCCTTCTCGGACACCTCGGCCACCATCTTCGTGGTCGCCTTGAGCGTCTGCGCGAGCCTCACCAGTACGAGGGCGAGGAACGACACGAGGATCGCCCAGAAGACGGCCACGAGGATCCCGGCCACCTCTCCACCGGACACGCTGGCACCACTCTCCGACTGGTCTGGTCTGGGCTCGTTCCCGCTCGACTGTCCCGCTCGAACGGCAACCTTGACCTTATCGCGCCGTGACTGTCCGTCCGTACCCCGTTCCCGGCACCACGAGGAGGGCCCGGGCGGAGCGCGACGGCATGATTGTACGGTCCGCATCGCGCCGAGTACTCTCCGTGTGCCATGCGACGCCTCACGCGCCCCGGGCCCTCCGATCGCCCGTCCCCCGAGCGGTCGCGGGGCCCCGGCAACCTTCCCGCGGAGCTCAACCGGTTCGTCGGCCGCGACGACGAACTCTCCACGCTGGCACGGCGGCTGGAGTCGGCCCGGCTCGTCACCCTCACCGGGCTCGGCGGCATGGGGAAGTCACGTCTCGCCGCACACAGCGCAGCGATCTTGCAGGATCGCTTCTGCGATGGGGCGTGGCTGGTCGAGCTGGATTCCCTGCACGCACCCCACCTCCTGGCCCACACCGTCGCCGAGGCGCTGACGGCGGCCGGCCGCGGCGGCCGGCCGGTGCGCGCCGCGCTCCGCGAGCACCTCGCGGACCGCGAGCTGCTGCTCGTCCTGGACGGTTACGACCACCTGGTCGAGGCGTGCGCCGAGCTGACCCTGGAGCTGCTGCGGCACTGCCCCGGACTGCGGGTACTGGCCGCCGGCCGGCGGCCGCTCGGGATTCCGGGCGAGCAGGTGGTGCCGCTGGCGCCGATGGACGCGGCCGACGCCGCCGCGCTGTTCGCCGACCGCGCCGCCGCCGTCGTCGCCGGCTTCACCGTCGAGGCGTCCGGGAAGGCCGCGGTCGACGAGCTGTGCCGGCGCCTCGACGGCATTCCGCTCGCGCTGGAACTGGCCGCGGGCCGGCTGCGCGCGCTCTCCGTCGACCAGGTGCTGCACCGCCTCGACGACCGTTTCCGGCTGCTGACCGGCGGCGCCCGCGGCACCCCGCCCCGGCACCGGACGCTGCGGACCGCGATCGGGTGGAGCCATGAGCTGTGCACGCCCGGGGAGCGGCTGCTGTGGGCGCGACTGTCGGTCTTCGCCGGGCAGTTCGACCTGGAGGCGGCCGAATACGTCTGCGCGGGCCCGGAGCTGCCGGTCGGGGAAATCCTCGACGTCATCGGGGAGTTGGTCGCCCAGTCGGTCCTGGTGCGCGAGGAGACCTCGGCCGGTGTGCGCTACCGGATGCTGGACACCGTACGGGCCTACGGCGCGGACTGGCTGGACGCGACCGGCGACACCGCCCGGCTCCGGCGCCGGCACCGCGACTGGTACCTGGGGCTGGCGACCTGGTGCGAGCTGGACTGGTTCAGCCCCCGGCAGGCCGAGATCGCCGCCCGGATCGAGGCCGAACTGCCCAATCTGCGGGTGGCGCTGGAGCAGAGCCTGGCGAGCGCCACCGACACCCACCTGGGCCAGTACCTGGCGGGCACGCTGTGGTTCTACTGGGTGGGCTGCGGCCGGCTCTCGGAGGGCCGGCACTGGCTGGACCGGGCCCTGGAGCTGGACAGCGACCACGACGAGGCGCGGCTGAAGGCGCTGTGGGTGACCGGCCATGTCGCGGTGCTCCAGGGGGACACCGTCGGCGCGCTGGGGGCGCTGCAGGAGTGCAGCGAGAAGGCCGAGCGGACCGGGAACGCCACCGCGGCCGCGTACGCGCTGCACCGCACCGGCTGTCTGGCCCTGGTCTGCGACGACCTGCCGCGCGCCGAGGAACTGCTGCGCGGCGCGCTGGCGCGCTACCGGGAGATCGGGGAGCTGAGCGGCACGGCGCTGATGGCGCAGCTCGCGCTGGCGATGGCGGCGGCCTTCCAGGAGGAGCTGGCGGACACCGTGCGGCTGGGCCAGGAGGTGCTCGAGGTCTGCGAGGACCACGGCGAGCGCTGGACGCTGGCCTACGCCCAGTTCGTGCTGGCCTACGCCGCGTGGTCCCAGGGCGACGGCGGACGGGCCCGCGCGCTGCTGGAGGAGTCCTTGGCCATCGACCACGGCTTCCACGACCTGCTGGGCGCGGTGCTGGCGATCGAGCTGCTGGCGCTGGTGACGCTCGGTGAGGGCGATGCGCGGGAGGCGGCGGTGCTGCAGGGCGCCGCGGGGCGGATCTGGCCGTCGGTGGGGCTGCCGCTGTTCGGCTCGCGCCACTACAGCCGGCTGCACGCGATGTGCGAGGAGCAGGCGCGGCGGCGGCTCGGGGACGAGGCGTACGAGGGCGCTCTGCGCGCGGGCGGGCGGCTGGACCTGGACGCGGTGGTGGCCCGGATCCTGCGGCCCGCCCACCGGCCGCCCGCACCGCGCCGCACGGTGCGGATCGCGCCGCCCACCACGAACGAGCCCGCCGCCTCCCCCTCCGCGAGCGGCGGGGAGACGGCGGGCTGAGCGTGGTGCTGCGCCTGCGGTGGTGCTTAGCGGGCGTAGTACTCGACGACGAGTTGCTCGTCGCAGATCACCGGGATCTCCTTGCGGTTCGGGTCCCGGTCGAGGCGGAACGCCAGAGCCTGCAGGTTGACCTCGAGGTAGCGCGGGGTCTCGCCGTCGGGGGCGTAGCCACCCTCACGCGCGACCTGGAAGGGGTGCTTCTCGCGGCTGCGCTCGCGGACCATCACGACGTCGCCGGGGCGGACGCGGAAGGACGGCTTGTCGACCTTGCGGTCGTTCACCGAGATGTGGCCGTGGACGACCATCTGACGGGCCTGGTAGATCGTGCGGGCGATGCCCGAACGCAGGACGAGCGCGTCCAGACGGCGCTCAAGCTCGATGATCAGCGCTTCGCCGGTCTTGCCTTCGACCTTCCGAGCGCGGTCGTAGGCGCGCGCCATCTGACGCTCGCTGATGTCGTACTGCGCACGCAGACGCTGCTTCTCGAGCAGGCGGACCTTGTAGTCACTGTTCTGCTTGCGGCCACGGCCGTGCTCGCCGGGCGGGTAGGGACGGGCCTCGAAGTACTTGACGGCCTTCGGCGTCAGCGCGATGCCGAGCGCGCGCGACTTCTTGACCTTGGGACGCGACTGGTTCACGTGGAACGGACCTCCGTGTAAGTTAGGTGAGGCTTACCTTAGCGCGAGGAGAACGCATGTTTCGACCTGGGATCCCCCTGCCCAGTGCTGGTCAGAGCACAGAGGCGGGTCAGCCGCGTCCCGTGGAAGACGCCCAGCAGCCGACCGCCGCTGAGCGCGTACGAACCCTCGTCGAGTCCCATGGTATGGCGTCTTTGAGCATCCCCGGTGTCGAGGACCCCGACGAGACCGGGCTCTCGGCGCCCGTCTGCCGGACCGTCACACCCGATGGAGACGTGCTGTTGCTGGTCCCTGGGGACTCCGCGGCGGCTCGGGCGGCCGCGCACGCGCAGGATGATGATCTTGCCGCAGTGATGGAGATCACGGACGTGGCACCGGTTTCGGTGCCCCATCGCATCCGCGGACGGGCCTGGGTGGCCGGCTGGCTGACCCCCGTACGCAATGAGCAGCGCGCCGAGGCGGCGATGCTGCTCGCCGAGCGGCACCCCGTGGGCGAGCTGCTCGGCATCGGCGAGGCGCTGCAGCCGGACCCGGCACCGGGACTGTACGGGCGGACCGCCTGGATGATGCTGCGCCTGGAGGTCGGTGAGGGCGCGGTGGACGACCTGTGGGGCACCGAGGCGGTCGAGCCGGACGACTTCGCCGACGCGGCCCCCGATCCGCTGGTCGCCCACGAGGCGGAGCTGCTGCAGCATCTGCACGCGGCGCACAGCGAGCAGGTGCGCGGACTGTGCGCCCTGCTGGGCGACCGCGGCCGGCTGTGCGGACTGCGCGACCGGGCGGTGCCCGTGGGCCTGGACCGCTTCGGCCTGCGGGTGCGGTTCGTCCGGGAGTCCGGGGGCCGCCCCCCGGGGGACTGCGGCACCGATGCCGAGCAGCGCTCCTTCGACGCCCGCTTCGACTTCCCCGAGCCCGTACGGGACGTGGCGGAGCTGCGGCGGGCGATGCATGTGCTCTTCGAGGCGGCGGCCGAGTAAGCCGGCGGCCGGCCCGATTTGCGAAACCGGCCTCTCAAGCGCTTCCGGCTACTCGGCGGCGCCTTCGCCGGCGGCGCCGCGCAGGCGGGCCCGCACCCGCTCGGCCACGTCGGCGTAGCGTGCCTCCGCGCCGTGGCGGGTGGGTTCGTAGTACCGCCTGCCGTGCACCTCGTCCGGCGCGTACTGCTGGGCCGCGATGCCGCCCGGCAGGTCGTGCGGGTACTGGTAGCCCTGGCCGTGGCCGAGTTTCTGGGCGCCCTTGTAGTGGCTGTCGCGCAGATGGGGCGGGACCGCACCGGCCCGGCCGGCCCGGACGTCCGCCAGCGCCGCGTCGATGGCCGTGTAGGCGGCGTTGGACTTCGGCGCCAGGGCCAGCGCGATGGTGGCCTGGCTCAGCGTGATCCGGGCCTCGGGGAAGCCGATCAGCGCCACGGCCTGGGCGGCGGCGACCGCGGTCTGCAGGGCCGAGGGATCCGCCAGGCCGATGTCCTCGCTCGCCGAGATCATCAGCCGGCGGGCGATGAACCGCGGGTCCTCACCGGCCTCGATCATCCGCGCCAGATAGTGCAGCGCGGCGTCGACGTCAGAACCGCGGATCGACTTGATCAGCGCGCTGGCGACGTCGTAGTGCTGATCGCCGTCCCGGTCGTACTTCACCGCGGCGCGGTCGACGGACTCCTCCAGGGTCTGGAGGGTGATCTCCTTCTCCCCCTTGGCCAGCGCGGATCCGGCGCCGGCCTCCAGGGCCGTCAGCGCGCGCCGGGCGTCACCGCCGGCGATGCGCAGCAGATGCGCCTCGGTGTCCCCGGGGAGGGTGACCGCGCCGGCGAGCCCGCGCGCATCGGTCAGCGCGCGCCGCAGCAGCCCGCGCAGATCGTCGTCCGTGAGCGGTTCGAGCGTCAGCAGCAGCGACCGGGACAGCAGCGGGGAGATCACCGAGAAGTACGGGTTCTCGGTCGTCGCGGCGATCAGGGTGACCCAGCGGTTCTCCACGGCGGGCAGCAGGGAGTCCTGCTGGGCCTTGCTGAAGCGGTGGATCTCGTCGAGGAAGAGGACGGTCTCCTTGCCGAAGCCGCCGGAGGCGCGCCGGGCGCCGTCGATGACCGCACGGACCTCCTTGACCCCGGCCGTGATCGCCGACAGCTCCACGAAGCGCTTGTTCGTCGCCTGGCTGACGACATAGGCCAGGGTCGTCTTGCCGATGCCGGGCGGTCCCCACAGGAACACCGACGACGGCCCCGCGGGCCCGCCGCTGCCCTCCCCCACCAGGCGGCGCAGCGGTGAGCCCGGTTTGAGCAGATGCTGCTGGCCCACCACCTCGTCGAGGGTGCGCGGACGCATCCGCACGGCGAGCGGAGACCCCGCGGGGTCCTTCTCCTGGCGGTCTTCGGCGGCGGCGGTGAACAGGTCGGGCTCCACGTCGACGAGCCTATGCCACCCCGTGCGGGTACGGCGTGGCCGGCCGGGGCAGGAGCCGTCGTCGGTTGCGGTTCACACCCCTGTCCGGGCGGCCGCTAGAGCAGGGTGCTCCAGTACGACCACCACTTGGTGAGGATCAGCAGGGCGATCACGCCGTACCAGAGCACCGGCACGACCCAGTGGAACTCCAGCACCGTGCGGCGCAGCCCCTCGGGGGCCGGGATGACGCCGTGCCTGATGTTGTGCACGGTGGTGTACCAGAACATCAGGATCGTCACGCACCAGGTCAGCGTGCACCACAGGCACAGCGCGTTGATGCTGTACAGCGACTGCGTCATCAGCCACATGCAGAAGACCGCGGCGAGCCCGGTGCCGATGTTCAGCCCGATCCAGTACCAGCGGCGGAAGCGGGCACCGGCGAGCAGGGCCATGCCGAGCGCGATGATCACGCCGAAGCCGACCAGACCGGCCATCGGGTTCGGGAAGCCGAAGACCTCCGCCTGCTTGCTCTGCATGACGCTGCCGCAGGAGATGATCGGGTTGAAGCTGCAGGCCGGCTTGAAATTCGGGTCCTTCAGCAGCTCGAACTTGTCCAGCGTGATGATCCACGCGGCCAGGCCGCCCAGCGCTCCGGTGATCACCAGCAGCAGGGCGAGGCCACGGCCCGAGCCGATGGTGCCCGGGCCGCTCGCGTGGTCGTCGTCGATGGACACGTCGTCAACCGCTGTCGTCGTCATATCGCCGTTCCGTCGGTCCCTTGGGAGATGGGCTGCGCGGACCGGCCCGCGGGGCCGCGTCCGCGCCCTTCATTCTGCCTCAAGCGCACCGGGCACCGCCGTTCGCTGCGCGTAAACACGGCGAATTCGCGGGCCCGGCGTTGACCGACCGACGGCGTCAGCCCAGGCGCCGGCGGACCTCGTCGGCCACCGCGGCCAGCGCGACGGGGGTCTGCTCGCCGCTTTCGAGGTCCTTGAGCTGGACGACGCCTTCGGCCAGATCCCGCTCGCCGGCCACCAGCGCCAGCCGTGCGCCCGAGCGGTTGGCGGACTTCATGGCGTTCTTCAGGCCCTTGCCGCCGTACGCGAAGTCGGTGGCGACGCCGGCCCGGCGCAGCTCGGTGACCGTGCCGAAGAGCACCCGTCGGGCCTCCTCGCCGAGCGGTACGGCGTACACGGCGGTGGCGGCGGGGATGTCGAGCGTGATGCCCTCCGCCTCCAGCGCCAGCACCGTGCGGTCGACGCCCAGCGCCCACCCGACGGACGGCAGCGCGGGGCCGCCGATCATCTCCGACAGGCCGTCGTAGCGTCCGCCGCCGCCCACCGCGGACTGCGAGCCCAGGCCGTCGTGGACGAACTCGAAGGTGGTGCGGGTGTAGTAGTCCAGGCCGCGGACCAGCTTCTCGTCGTCCTCGAAGGCCACGCCGGCCGCCGTCAGCAGCTCCCGGACCTGCTCGTGGTACGCCTTGCACGCCTCGCACAGGTAGTCGCGCAGCATCGGCGCCCCGGCCAGCTGCCGCTGGACGGACTCGCGCTTGTCGTCCAGGACGCGCAGCGGGTTGATGTCGACCCGGCGCCGGGTGTCGTCGTCCAGGTCGAGCCCGCGCAGGAAGTCCTGCAGCGCGGCGCGGTAGACGGGGCGGCACTCCTTGTCGCCCAGGGAGTTGAGCAGGATGCGGAAGTCGCGCAGTCCCAGGGCGCGGTACGCCTGGTCGGCAAGGATGATCAACTCGGCGTCCAGCGCCGGGTCCTCGGCACCGATGGCCTCCGCGCCGACCTGCGAGAAGTGGCGGTAGCGGCCCTTCTGCGGACGCTCGTAGCGGTAGTACGAGCCCGAGTACCAGAGCTTGACCGGGAGGTTGCCGGA
The DNA here is from genome assembly GCF_056436545.1 of Streptomyces sp. NPDC043738. NCBI lineage: Bacteria > Bacillati > Actinomycetota > Actinomycetes > Kitasatosporales > Streptomycetaceae > Streptomyces > Streptomyces sp. NPDC043738. The sequence goes on from NZ_JBWKCJ010000004.1 coordinate 286,412, forward strand.
CTTGTGGAGGTTGGCCTCCAGTGCGGCGCGCAGCACGGACGCGGTGCCCTCGGGGCGCAGCGCGAGCCTGTCGCCGCCCTTGGTCTCGAAGGCGTACATCTCCTTGGTCACGATGTCGGTGGACTCGCCGACGCCGCGCGCGAACAGTTCGACGTTCTCGAAGCCGGGCGTCTCGATGTAGCCGTAACCGGAGTTCTTCAGCGGCGCGGCGATCGCCTCGCGCACCGCGAGGTAGGTGGCGGACTGCGGCGGAATCAGGTCGTAGGTGCCCTTGGGGGCCTTGAAGGTGCTCACGGAAGCTCTCGTCACATTCCTCGTCGTGGAGCGGCGCTGAAGCCGTCTCCGAGGCCGGCCGCCACCTCCCGCAGGAACGGGTTGGTGGCGCGCTCGCGGCCGATGGTGGTCTGGGGGCCGTGGCCGGACAGGACGACGGTCGAGTCCTCCAGCGGCAGGCACACGCGCGCCAGCGACTGCAGGATCTCGGCGTGGTCGCCGCCCGGCAGGTCGGTGCGTCCGATGGAGCCGGCGAAGAGCAGGTCGCCCGAGAAGAACACCGGCGGAACGTCCGCCTGCTCGGGCATCCGGAACGTCACCGACCCCTTGGTATGGCCCGGCGCGTGCGCGACGGAGAAGCGCATTCCGGCCAGTTCCAGGTCGGTGCCGTCGCTCAGCTCCTTGACGTCGTCCGGCTCCCCCACCGTCAGTTCGCCCATGAGCTGCTGACCGATGGAGCGGCCCAGGGCCCGCTCGGGGTCGCTCATCATGTAGCGGTCCTCGGGGTGGATCCAGGCGGGGACGCCGTGCGCGCCGCACACGGGGACGACCGAGGCGACATGGTCGATATGGCCGTGGGTGAGGACGACCGCGACGGGCTTGAGCCGATGCTTTGCGACCGCGTCCTCGACTCCTTGGGCCGCTTGGTGGCCCGGGTCGATGATGACGCACTCCTCGCCGGCGGCGGGGGCGACCAAGTAGCAGTTGGTGCCCCAGGCCCCGGCGGGGAACCCGGCAATCAGCACGTTCGTCCTTAAAGGTCGGTGTGGAGGGCGCCGCGCAAGGCCGCTCCCGGACATCTCGGCAGCTCCAGAGCCTACCGGCGGGACTCCCGCCAGGGCGAACCCGTATACGGTACGGCCACGGCGGAGGCGCTCGGCGAACGAGGACCTCGGTGCCCGGACACCGCACTGCTCGGACACATCGATGATCGGACAAGGAGACGACCGGTGGTCAGCAAGGATCAGCGGCGGCGGCAGCTCGCCCGGGAGAAGTTCGAGCGTCAGCAGCAGCGGCGGTCCACCGCCCGGCGCAAGGCCAGACGGCGCAATGTGATCGTCGCGTCCGCCGTGGCCGTGGCACTGGCCGCAGGCGCCGCTGCCTACGCCTCGGCGGGACTGGCCGGCGACGACCAGGTGGCGGCCGACGCGACACCGTCCGCGGCGCCGGACCCGTGCGGCAGGCCCGCGAAGGGCGCGCCGTCGACGAAGACCTGGAAGAAGGAACCGGCGATGTCCGTCGACACCGCGGCCTCCTACTCGGTGCAGCTGGCGACGACCTGCGGCACGATCGGTCTGAAGCTGGACGCGGGCAAGGCTCCGCACACGGTCAACTCGTTCGCCTTCCTGGCCCGTCAGGGCTACTTCGACCACAGCCGCTGCCACCGCCTGGTGGACCAGGGCATCCACGTCCTGCAGTGCGGCGACCCGACGGGCACGGGCAAGGGCTCGCCCGGCTACACCCTGCCCGACGAGAACCTCAAGGACTCCCGGCTCAAGGGCGGGGTGTATCCGGCGGGCACGGTCGCGATGGCCAACACCTACGACGGGCAGAACGACAAGACCCGCAACTCCGGCGGCAGCCAGTTCTTCCTCGTCTTCGAGGACAGCCGGCTGCCGCCCGACTACACGCCGTTCGGGACGATCACGGGTGGCATGGACGTGCTGCGCAAGATCGCCGATGCGGGCTCCACGCCCGACCCGCAGACCCGCAACACCGCGCCCAACGCCACCGTCGTGATCGACCGGGCGAGCGTGCGGAAGTCCTGACCGGCGGGCCGGGGCGGGGGCGGCGCGGCGTCGCCCCCGGGCGCGCACCGTGGAATTTCGGTCGCGCTGGATGCGGACAGCCGAGCGCCGTTCGCCTAGATTGGCGTTGGGTAGGGTGCCTGCTCCGACGGCTGCCACCCTCACCCGCAAGACAGCCCGTCGGACCGGCCAGGGCGCGGCTCTGCCGGACAGAAACTGTGGACGATGCCGGGGGGCCGCACGCCCCCGTCGGCATCATGTGGAGGAGGCGCTGTGAGCAGCGACCCATGGGGCCGCGTCGATGAGACGGGGACCGTGTACGTGCGTACCGCCGATGGCGAGCAGGTCGTCGGATCGTGGCAGGCGGGCACTCCCGAGGAGGCCCTCGCCTACTTCGAGCGCAAGTATGAGGGCCTGGTCGTCGAGATCGGCCTCCTCGAGCGCCGGGTCAGGACCACCGACCTGTCGGCGAAGGACGCGAGCACCGCGATCGACCATCTGCGCCAGCAGATCGACGAGCACCACGCGGTCGGCGATCTGGACGCGCTCAGGAAGCGGCTGGACAAGCTCGTCGAGGCGGTCGAGTCGCGCCGCGAGGAGCGCAAGGCGCAGAAGGCCAAGCAGAGCGACGAGGCCCGTAAGGCCAAGGAGCAGCTGGTCGCCGAGGCCGAGGAGCTGGCGGCCAGTGAGCAGTGGCGGGCGGCCGGCGAGCGGCTGCGTGCGCTGGTCGACACCTGGAAGGGCCTGCCGCGGCTCGACCGCAAGGCGGACGACGAGCTGTGGCACCGCTTCTCGCACGCCCGCTCGGCGTTCTCCAAGCGGCGCAAGGCGCACTTCGCGTCCCTGGACGCGCAGCGCGAGGAGTCCCGCAAGGCCAAGGAGAAGCTGGTCGCCGAGGCCGAGTCGCTGTCGGCCTCGACGGACTGGGGCGCCACCGCCGCCCGCTACCGCGAGCTGATGGCGGAGTGGAAGGCCGCGGGCCGCGCGCAGCGCGAGCACGAGGACGACCTGTGGAACCGCTTCCGCGGCGCCCAGGACGTCTTCTTCCAGGCCCGCGGCGAGGTCTTCGCGGAGCGCGACGCCGAGCAGCGGGAGAACCTGACCCGCAAGGAGGAGCTGGCCGTCGAGGCCGAGAAGCTGCTCCCGGTCACCGACCTGAAGACCGCACGGTCCGCGTTCCGGTCGATCAACGAGCGGTGGGAGGCCATCGGCCACGTCCCGCGGGACGCCCGCCCCAAGATCGAGGGCCGGATGCACGCCGTGGAGCGCGCCATCCAGGAGGCCGAGGAGGCCGAGTGGCGCCGGACGAACCCCGAGGCGCGGGCCCGCGCCGCGGGGCTGACCGGTCAGCTCCAGGACGCCGTCGACAAGCTGGAGAAGCAGATCGACACGGCCCGGGCGGCCGGCAACGACGCCAAGGCCGACAAGCTCGGCCGGGAGCTGGAGGGCCGCAAGGCCCTGCTGGACCAGGCGCTGAAGGGCCTTGAGGAGTTCGGCGGCTGAGCACGCACGCGAAGGGCCCCGGAACATAGGTTCCGGGGCCCTTCTCGTCTGTGCGGCGGCGCTACGGCCTGCGCGCCGACGTCACGCGGTACACGTCGTACACGCCCTCCACGCCCCGGACCGCCTTCAGCACATGCCCCAGATGCTTCGGGTCACCCATCTCGAAGGTGAAGCGGGAGGTGGCGACGCGGTCGCGGGAGGTCTGGACGGCCGCCGAGAGGATGTTGACGTGCTGGTCCGACAGCACCCGTGTGACGTCCGACAGCAGCCGGGACCGGTCCAGCGCCTCGACCTGGATGGCGACCAGGAAGACCGAGGACTGGGTGGGCGCCCATTCGACGTCCAGGATCCGCTCCGGCTGCCGGGACAGCGAGTCGACGTTGACGCAGTCGGCGCGGTGCACCGAGACGCCGCTGCCGCGGGTGACGAAGCCGATGATGGGGTCGCCCGGGACCGGCGTACAGCAGCGGGCGAGCTTGACCCAGACATCGTCGACGCCCTTGACGACCACGCCGGGATCGGCGCTGGAGCGGCGCTTGGAGCGCGGCCGGATCGGGGTGGACTCGGCGATGTCCTCGGTGGCCTCGTCCTGGCCGCCGAGCGCCTGCACCAGCTTCTGGACGACGCCCTGCGCCGCGACGTGTCCCTCGCCGATGGCGGCGTAGAGCGAGGAGATGTCCGGATAGCGCATCTCGTGCGCGAGGGTCACCAGGGAGTCGCCGGTCAGGATCCGCTGGATCGGCAGGTTCTGCTTGCGCATGGCACGCGCGATGGCGTCCTTGCCCTGCTCGATGGCCTCGTCGCGGCGCTCCTTGGAGAACCAGCCGCGGATCTTGTTCCGGGCCCGCGGGGACTTGACGAAGCCGAGCCAGTCCCGGGACGGCCCGGCGCCCGGCGCCTTGGAGGTGAAGACCTCCACCAGGTCGCCGTTGTCCAGGGTCGATTCGAGCGGGACGAGACGTCCGTTGACCCGCGCCCCTATCGTGCGGTGGCCGACCTCGGTGTGCACCGCGTAGGCGAAGTCGACGGGCGTGGCGCCGGCCGGCAGCGCTATCACGTCGCCCTTCGGCGTGAAGACGAAGACCTCGTTGCGGGACAGGTCGAAGCGCAGCGATTCCAGGAACTCGCCGGGGTCCTCGGTCTCCTTCTGCCAGTCCAGCAGCTGCCGCAGCCAGGCCATGTCGTTGACGGTGTCCTGGCCCTTGCCCGCGTTCTTCGGCACATCCGTACGGATCTTGGAGGCGCCGGCCACCGCTTCCTGCTTGTACTTCCAGTGCGCGGCGATGCCGTACTCGGCGCGGCGGTGCATGTCGAAGGTGCGGATCTGCAGTTCGACCGGCTTGCCGCTGGGCCCGATGACCGTCGTGTGCAGCGACTGGTACATGTTGAACTTCGGCATCGCGATGTAGTCCTTGAACCGGCCGGGGACCGGGTTCCATCGCGCGTGGATGGTGCCGAGGGCGGCGTAGCAGTCGCGGACGGTGTCGACGAGGACGCGGATGCCCACCAGGTCGTAGATCTCGGCGAAGTCGCGGCCGCGCACGATCATCTTCTGGTAGACGCTGTAGTAGTGCTTGGGGCGGCCGGTGACGGTGGCCTTGATGCGGGCGGCACGCAGGTCGGCCTGGACCTCGTCGGTCACTATCGCCAGATACTCGTCCCGCTTGGGCGCCCGCTCGGCGACCAGCCGGACGATCTCGTCGTACATCTTGGGGTAGAGGATCGCGAAGGCGAGGTCCTCCAGCTCCCACTTGATGGTGTTCATGCCCAGGCGGTGGGCGAGCGGGGCGTAGATCTCCAGCGTCTCGCGGGCCTTCTTCTCCTGCTTCTCCCGCTTGAGGTAGCGCATGGTGCGCATGTTGTGCAGGCGGTCGGCCAGCTTGATGACCAGCACGCGCGGGTCCTTGGCCATCGCGACGACCATCTTGCGGACCGTCTCGGCCTGCGCGGCCTCACCGAACTTGACCTTGTCGAGCTTGGTGACGCCGTCGACCAGCAGGGCGACCTGGTCGCCGAAGTCCCGGCGCAGGGTGTCCAGGCCGTACTCGGTGTCCTCGACGGTGTCGTGCAGCAGGCCCGCCATCAGCGTCGCCGGGTCCATGCCCAGCTCGGCGAGGATGGTGGTGACGGCCAGCGGGTGGGTGATGTACGGGTCGCCACTCTTGCGCTTCTGGCCGCGGTGCCAGCGCTCGGCGACCTGGTAGGCCCGCTCCACCTGGCGCAGCGTCGCGGTCTCGATCTTGGGGTCGTTGCCGCGCACGGCCCGCAGCAGCGGCTCCAGGACCGGGTTGTACGGGCTGGAGCGCTGGACGCCCAGCCGGGCGAGGCGGGCCCGTACGCGGTTGGGGGAACCGGAGCGGCCGGCGGGGGTCGGCGGCAGCGGCTTGGGCGCGGCCGGCTGGTCGGCCTTGGCGGGCGGCTTGGGCGCACGCGTGGCCGGGGAGGCGGCGGGCGCCTGCCGGGAGTGCTCGGTGGGGGACGTGGCGGGCCGGCCGGCCGGCGGCCGGGACCCCGCGCCTGCGTCGGGAGCGCCGGGCCGCTCGGGCTGGGGCGCGTCCGTGGAAGCCGCGTCCTTCGGCTTCGGCTCGTCCGGGCGCGCGGCGTCGGATCCCGCCGGACGCAGTCCGGGGGAGAGCGGCTGGGCCTCGTCTGGCAAGAGCACTCCTCAAGCGGTTCCGGACCCCAGGACCTCGAACGGGTCGGGGTGCCATGGTATCGACCCCGCGGCGGCGGCTCCCCCGCGGCCATGGGTCCGTACATGACACAGCAGCAGGGGCACCCGGATTCTTCCGGATGCCCCTGCTGCTCGTGGGGTGTGCGAAGGCTGCCCGCGAGGGGCTCAGACCGTGATCAGAGCCTCCAGTGGAGCGCCCCGCAGACCCGGCGAAAGCCGCTGCCGCCCGGCCAGGAAGCCCAGCTCCAGCAGCACCGCCAGGCCGGCGACCTCGGCGCCCGCGCGACGGACGAGCTGCAGCGAGGCGTCCGCGGTGCCGCCGGTGGCGAGCACGTCGTCGATGACCAGCACCCGGTCGCCCGGGGCCAGTGCGTCGGCGTGGATCTCGATCTCGGCGGTGCCGTACTCCAGCTCGTAGGCCTGTCCGAGCGTCGCGCCGGGCAGCTTGCCGGCCTTGCGTACGGGGACGAAGCCGATGCCGGCGCGGACCGCCACGGGGGCGGCGAGTATGAAGCCGCGTGCCTCCAGACCCACCACCTTGTCGGCCCGATGCCGCGCGCACAGCTCGGCGAAGGCGTCGGTGAGCGCCCCGAAGGCCGCCGGGTCGGACAGCAGCGGGGTGATGTCCTTGAACATCACGCCCGGCTTCGGATAGTCCGGGACATCGGTGATCCGGCTGAGCAGCAGCTCCTGCAGGGCCGCAGGCGCGCTCATCGGCGCTTGCCCGACGAGCGGCCGCGTCCGCGGGGGCGGGTGGAAGGCTGCCGGCGCGGACCGACGACCGCGGCGTCCTCCTCCTCGTCGGCGTCCGCCCCACCGGGGGCGGCGTCCTGCGGCTCCTCCTGGCTCGCGCCCTTGGCCGCCGCGGCGGCGCGCTTGGCCTTGATCCGCTTGGCCAGCGCCTTCATCTCCGGCTCGGCGTTCTTGAAGTCGGCGACCAGCGGGGTGGCGATGAAGATCGAGGAGTACGCACCGGCGGCGAGACCGACGAACAGGGCCAGCGAGATGTCGTTGAGCATGCCCGCCCCCAGCACGCCACCGCCGACGAACAGCAGACCGGCGACCGGGAGCAGCGCCACGACGGTGGTGTTGATGGAGCGGACCAGCGTGCTGTTGATGGAGCGGTTGGCGATCTCGCTGTAGGTGAAGCGGGTCTGCTTGGTGATGTCCTTGGAGGCTTCCTTGAGGCTGTCGAAGACGACGACCGTGTCGTACAGGGAGTAACCGAGGATGGTCAGCAGACCGATGACCGTGCCGGGCGTGACCTCGAAGCCGACCAGGGCGTAGACGCCGACCGTGATCGTGAGGTCGTGGACCAGCGCGATCAGGGCGGCGAGCGCCATTCGCCACTCGAAGGCGATGGCCAGATAGATCACCACGAGGACCATGAAGATCCCCAGGCCCAGCCAGGCCTTGTTGGCGATCTGCTCACCCCAGCTCGGACCGACCAGCTGGGTGTTGACGTCCTTGACCGGGATGCTCAGGTCCTTGGCGAGCTCCTCCTGGACCGGCACCGCCTGCTTGGTGTCCAGGCCGCTGATCTGGATGCGCAGCGCGCCGTCGCCGAGCTTCTGCACAACGGCCTGATGGCCGCCCGCCGCCGACTCGGCCTTGTGCTGGGCCTCGGAGGCGGACACGGAGGTGGCCGGGGTGGTGAAGACCGCGCCGCCGGAGAACTCGATGCCCATGTTCAGACCGCGCACCGCCAGGCCGACGATGGCCGTGATGGTGATGAGGATCGAGATGCCGTACCAGATCTTCCGCTTGCCGATGAAGTCGTAGCCGACCTCGCCGCGGTAGAGCCTGGCGCCGATGTGTCCGAGCTTGGACATCTCACGCCTCCTTCGTCTGGGTGGGGGCGGTGCCGCGGCGGCGGCGCAGCGGTGGCTTGGCGCCCAGGCGCTGGGGGTCGAGGCCGGACCAGGAGTGGCCCTCGTAGAAGAACTTCCGCCGGGCCAGCAGCGTCATCAGGGGCTTGGTGAAGAGGAAGACCACCACGACGTCGAGGACGGTGGTCAGGCCGAGGGTGAAGGCGAAGCCCTGCACCTTGCCGACGGTGACGATGAACAGCACCGCGGCGGCCAGGAACGACACGAAGTCGGAGACCAGGATCGTGCGGCGGGCCCGCGGCCAGCCGCGCTCGACGGCCGGGCGCAGGGTGCGGCCCTCGCGGATCTCGTCCCGGATGCGTTCGAAGTAGACGATGAACGAGTCGGCGGTGATGCCGATGGCGACGATGGCGCCGCAGACCGCCGGGAGGTTCAGCGCGAACCCGATGGCCGGACCCAGCAGCGTCATGATCGTGTACGTCAGGATCGCCGAGACGCACAGGCTCGCCAGCGCGACCAGCGCCAGGCCCCGGTAGTAGGCGATGAGGTAGACGACGACCAGGGCGAGGCCGATGGCGCCGGCGATCAGACCGGCGTGCAGCTGCTCGCCGCCGAGGGCCGCGGTGACCGTGGTCTCGTCGTCGATCTTGAAGGAGAGGGGCAGCGCGCCGTAGGACAGCATGTTGCCGAGGTCCTCGGCGGACTGCTGGGTGAAGCCGCCGGAGATGGTGGCGTTGCCGCCGTTGAGCCGCTCGCTGACCCGCGGGTCGGAGACCACCGCGCCGTCCAGGACGATCGCGAACTGGTTCTGCGGCTGCGTCTTGGTGGCGAGCTTGCCGGTGATGTCCGCGAACTTCTTGCCGCCGTCGGAGGTGAAGTCCATCTGGACGATCCAGCCCTGCCCCTGCTGGCTGTCGAAGACGGCCTTGGCACCCTTGACGTCGGTGCCCTCGACGGCGATCGGACCCAGCACGTACTTCTGGGTGCCGTCGTCCTTGCAGGCCACGATCGGGTCGGACGGCTTGGCGCCGGCGGCCTTCTCGCCGGCCACGGCACGATTCTTCTTCGTGGAGCAGTCCAGCGCGTTCAGCTGCTTCTGGAGGGCCGGCGGGATCTCCTCGGCGCCGGGGAGCGCCGGCGGCGTCGGAGGCGCGGAGGGCTTGCCTGACGGGGTGGGCTTCGCGGACGGTGCCTTCTTCAGCGCGTCCGTCACGGCGCGGCCCTGCGTCGTCGGCTTGGCGCTCGGCGACTGCGAGGAGGAGGCGTTCTGCTGGGTGCCCGGCTTGTCCTTGGCCTTGTCCCCGGACGCCTTGTCGTCCTTGCCCTTGTCGCCGGCACCGCTCTTGGAGGGGCTGGGCTCGGGTGTCTTGGTGCCCACGGTGGTGGTCAGCACCGGCCGGAACCCGAGCTGGGCGGTGGTACCGACCTGCTGGCGGGCCTGCTTCGCGTCCGTCCCCTTGGGGATGTTCACGATGATGTGGTTGCTGCCCTGCGTCTGGACCTCGGACTCGGTCACGCCGAGACCGTTGACCCGTCGCTCCATGATGTCGGCGGCGGTCTTCATGTTGGTCTCGTTGATCGCGTTGGGCCTGCCCGGCTGGTTCTGGGCCGCCAGCGTGAAGCTGGTGCCGCCCGCCAGATCGATGCCCAGGCGGGGCGTCAGCGTGCCGGAGTAGAACATGCCTCCGATCAGCCCCGCCATCGCGATCAGGACCAGGATCAGGGTGCGGCCCGGATGCCCCTGGCTCGCGGGCGCCCTGCGGCCCTTCTTCGGTGCTGCCACCTTCTCGTTTCTCCCTGTCCAACCCCTCGGCCCGGGGTGTCGGCCGAGCGGCCACGAAGTCTTGTGCGGACCTGCCCCCGCCGGAGCCTAGACCGTCCCGGAACCGCGGTGCACGACTCAACATGCCCCGCGGTTCCGTGGGATGGACTACTTCGCGTCGTCGCCGGCCTTCTTGTCGTCCTTGGCGGCGTCGGCGTCTGCCTTGGCGATGTCCTTGGCGCCTTCGGCGTCCTCGGCGTCCTTCTCGGCCGCGGCGTCGTCGGCGGGCTTGTCGGCGGCCGGGGTCTCGGCCTTGCCCAGCTCGATCTTGGCGGCCTTGTCACCCGTTTCGGTGGCAGCGTCGCCGGTCAGCGAGGAGGCGTCGTCCGGGACGACCGGCTCGTCGCCGTGGCCCGCCTCGGCACCGTCCAGAATGCGGTTGTACTCCTCATCCGCGAGCACCGCGCCGATGGCGTTCTTGGCGTAGATGGCGTGCACGCCGGGGGCGACCTCCAGGAGGACGGTGTCCTCGTGGATTTCCTTGACGGTGGCGTACATGCCGCCGATCGTCCGGACGCCGGTGCCGGCCTGCATCTCATCGCGCATCTGCTGGGCCGCCTGCTGCTTCTTCTTGGCGGACCGCGTCATCAGGAACATGGCCCCGATGAGGACGATGAAGGGGAGGAGAGTCATGATGCTCACGGGACGGAAATCCTTCGCACGACCGCTGCTCCGCGGTCTCATATACGGGGGTGGGTATGCCGACCGTACGGACGGCATCGGCGGAGTCTAAGCGAGTCCCCACCAGTGGAACAACGCCCAGCATCGCACCGCAGTTCCTGACCGGGCGAGTCTCCGCGCCGTCAGGCCCCGAACAAGCCCTGCTGTCCGGTTCCTCCTGATTGCTGCTGGGGCGGGACCAGTCCGAGATGGGCCCAGGCCGCCGGGGTCGCGACGCGTCCCCGGGGGGTCCTGGCCAGCAGCCCCTCCCTTACGAGGAACGGCTCGGCGACCTCCTCGACCGTCTCGCGCTCCTCCCCCACGGCGACCGCGAGGGTGGACAGGCCCACCGGGCCGCCGCCGAAGAGCTTCAGCAGGGCCGTGAGCACGGCGCGGTCCAGACGGTCCAGCCCGCGGGCGTCGACCTCGTAGACGCCGAGGGCCTGGGAGGCGATCTCGCGGGTGATCAGGCCGTCGGCCTTGACCTGGGCGTAGTCGCGGACGCGGCGCAGCAGGCGGTTGGCGATACGGGGCGTGCCGCGGGAACGGCCGGCGATCTCGGCGGCACCGTCCGGCTCTATCTCGACGTCGAGCAGGCCGGCCGAGCGGTGGATGACCCGCTGCAGCTCGGCGGGGGCGTAGAACTCCATGTGGGCGGTGAAGCCGAAGCGGTCGCGCAGCGGGGGCGGCAGCAGTCCGGCCCTGGTCGTGGCGCCGACCAGGGTGAACGGCGGGAGTTCGAGGGGGATGGCGGTGGCGCCGGGGCCCTTGCCGACGATGACGTCGACGCGGAAGTCCTCCATCGCCATGTAGAGCATCTCCTCGGCGGGCCGGGACATCCGGTGGATCTCGTCGAGGAAGAGGACCTCGCCCTCCTGAAGGGAGGAGAGGATCGCGGCGAGGTCGCCGGCGTGCTGGATCGCGGGGCCGGAGGTGATCCGGATGGGGGCGCCCATCTCGGCGGCGATGATCATCGACAGGGTCGTCTTGCCGAGGCCCGGCGCGCCGGACAGCAGGACGTGGTCGGCGGTGGCGCCGCGGGCGCGGGCGGCGCGCAGCACCAGGTCGAGCTGTTCGCGCACCCGCTCCTGGCCCACGAACTCGGCGAGGTCCTTGGGCCGCAGGGCGGCCTCGACGGCGGTGTCCTCGCCGTCCGCGTCGGCTCCGACCAGCCGGTCGGGGCCGCCCGGGGCGGTGTCCTCGGTGGGCGGTGCGGTGTCGTCCCAGTTCACTGCGGATTGCCTCGCGGGGTCGGGGCGGCCGGGCCGCCTGCGTGGTCGTGCGGTCGGGGGCGCGCGGCCCGGGCGGCGGTCATCGGGCGCGGTTCAGCGTCTGCAGGGCGGCCTTGAGCAGCTGCGGCACCTGGGGTGCGCCGCCGGCGGCGACGGCCTCCTCGGCCTGCGGGGCGACCGCGGCGACCGCCTCGTCCGCCTCGCGGGTGGCGTAGCCGAGCCCGATCAGGGCGGCCTGGAGCTGGTCGCGCCAGCCGGCGGCGGCCGGGCCGCCGGCCGCGGGCCGACCGCCGCCGACCGGTTCGCCGAGCCGGTCCTTCAGCTCCAGCAGCAGCTTCTGGGCGCCCTTCTTGCCGATGCCGGGGACGGCGGTGAGCGCCTTCTCGTCGCCGGTGGAGACCGCACGGCGCAGCGCGTCGGGTGTGTGCACCGCGAGCATGGCCTGCGCGAGCCGGGGGCCCACGCCGCTGGCGGTCTGCAGCAGCTCGAAGGTCTGGCGCTCGTCGTCGTCGGCGAAGCCGTAGAGCGTGAGGGAGTCCTCGCGGACGACGAGGGAGGTGGCGAGCTTGGTCTGTGCTCCGATGCGCAGCGCGGAGAGCGTGTTCGGAGTGCACTGGACGGCCATGCCGATACCGCCGACCTCGACGACGGCGCTATCGGGGGCCAGGGCCGCGACCGGGCCGGAGACAAAGGCGATCATCGGGTGCCCTTCAGCGTGCGGACGGGAGCGGAGGTGCGGCGGGCGGCGGCCTGGGCCTGCTGGAGGCGGTTGACCGCGGGGGCCCGCCAGATGTGGCAGATGGCGAGGGCGAGGGCATCGGCGGCGTCGGCCGGCTTCGGTGGTGCGTCGAGCCGCAGCAGGCGCGTCACCATGGCACCGACCTGGGCCTTGTCGGCCCGGCCCGAGCCCGTGACGGCCGCCTTGACCTCGCTGGGGGTGTGCAGCGCGACCGGCAGGCCGCGGCGGGCCGCGCAGAGCATGGCGACCGCGCTGGCCTGGGCGGTGCCCATGACCGTACGGACGTTGTGCTGGCTGAAGACCCGCTCCACGGCGACGTACTCGGGGCGGTGGGTGTCCAGCCACTCCTCCATGCCGCGCTCGATGAGGACCAGCCGCTGGGCGATCTCGGCATCGGGCGGGGTGCGGACGACGCCGACGCCGACCATCTTCAGCGGACGCCCGGCGACACCTTCCACCACGCCGACCCCGCACCGGGTCAGCCCCGGGTCCACCCCCAGCACCTTCACGGCGCCCCTCCCCTCATGCCGTACCGATTCGTCCCCCGTTTCCCCGCGGGAGGGGCGGAGATCCCCTGCTCAGCACAGTATCGGCTGCCACTGACAACGCGACGGGCCGACGGGGGTGTGTTCCCCGTCGGCCCGTGTGCGAGCGGCGGCGGCGCGGCCGCGCGGACTACCGGCTCAGGCGTCGACCTTGGCCATCACGTCGTCCGAGACGTCGAAGTTGGCGAAGACGTTCTGCACGTCGTCGCTGTCCTCCAGCGCGTCGATCAGCTTGAAGATCTTGCGCGCGCCCTCTTCCTCCAGCTCGACCTGCATGGTCGGGACGAAGTTGGCGTCGGCCGAGTCGTAGTCGATACCGGCCTCCTGGAGGGCGGTGCGGACCGCGACCAGGTCGGTGGCCTCGCTGAGCACCTCGAAGGACTCACCGAGGTCGTTGACCTCCTCGGCACCGGCGTCCAGCACCGCGCCCAGCACGTCGTCCTCGCTCAGTTCACCCTTGGGGACGATCACCACGCCCTTGCGGTTGAACAGGTACGACACCGAGCCCGGGTCGGCCATCGAACCGCCGTTGCGGGTCATGGCGACGCGGACGTCCGAGGCGGCGCGGTTGCGGTTGTCGGTGAGGCACTCGATGAGCACCGCGACACCGTTGGGGCCGTAACCCTCGTACATGATGGTCTCGTAGTCGGCGCCGCCGGCCTCCAGGCCCGCACCGCGCTTGACCGCGGAGTCGATGTTCTTGTTGGGCACCGAGCTCTTCTTGGCCTTCTGAATGGCGTCGAAGAGGGTCGGGTTGCCGTCCGGGTCGGCACCGCCCGTACGGGCCGCGACCTCGATGTTCTTGATCAGCTTCGCGAAGAGCTTGCCGCGCTTGGCATCGATCACGGCCTTCTTGTGCTTCGTCGTAGCCCATTTAGAGTGGCCGGACATCCGCCTGTCTCCTTCGCGTAACCAACTTCTGAAACGAACGCCATAGATCCTACCGGGGCCACGTGACGCGGTGTTACCCAGTCACACTGCGCACCATGTCCACGAACAGCGCGTGGACGCGGTGGTCTCCGGTCAGCTCCGGATGGAACGACGTGGCCAGGACGTTACCCTGCCGGACGGCCACGGTGTGCCCGTCGTACGTGGCCAGGACCTCGACCGTGCCGCCGACCGACTCGACCCAGGGCGCCCGGATGAAGACGCCCTCGACCGGCCCGCCGGGGATGCCGGCGACGTCGATGCCCGCCTCGAAGGACTCGTTCTGCCGCCCGAACGCGTTACGGCGGACGATCATGTCGATGCCGCCGAGCGTCTCCTGGTCCTCCCGGGCGTCCAGCAGCTTGTCCGCGACCATGATCATGCCGGCGCAGGTCCCGTAGACCGGCTTGCCCGCGCGCACGAACGCCCGCAGCGGCTCCAGCATGCCGAAGACGATCGCCAGCTTGGACATCGTGGTGGACTCGCCGCCCGGTATGACCAGGCCCTCGACCTGGTCCAGCTCCTCGGGGCGGCGCACCGGCCGTGCCTGGGCGCCGGCGTCCGTGAGCGCCTTGACGTGCTCACGGACGTCGCCCTGGAGGGCCAGCACACCGATGGTGGGGGTGCTCATCTCCTCGGTTCCTACCAGCCGCGGTTGGCGTAGCGCTCGGCCTCGGGGAGGGTGTCGCAGTTGATGCCGACCATGGCCTCGCCCAGGTTGCGGGAGACGTCCGCGATGACCTTCGGGTCGTCGTAGAAGGTGGTGGCCTTCACGATCGCGGCGGCGCGCTTGGCCGGGTCGCCGGACTTGAAGATGCCGGAGCCGACGAACACGCCCTCGGCGCCGAGCTGGCGCATCAGGGCCGCGTCGGCCGGAGTGGCCACACCGCCGGCGGAGAACAGCACGACCGGCAGCTTGCCGAGCTCGGCGACCTCCTTGACCAGCTCGAACGGGGCGCGCAGCTCCTTGGCGGCGGCGTAGAGCTCGTTGTTGTCGCAGCCGCGCAGCTTGGCGATCTCGCCCTTGATCTGGCGCAGGTGGCGGACCGCCTCGACGACGTTGCCGGTGCCGGCCTCGCCCTTGGAGCGGATCATGGCGGCGCCCTCGGCGATCCGGCGCAGCGCCTCGCCCAGGTTGGTGGCACCGCACACGAAGGGGGTGGTGAAGGCCCACTTGTCGGAGTGGTTGACCTCGTCGGCGGGGGTGAGGACCTCGGACTCGTCGATGTAGTCGACACCGAGCGACTGCAGGACCTGGGCCTCGACGAAGTGGCCGATGCGGGACTTGGCCATGACCGGGATGGAGACGGCGTCGATGATGCCGTCGATCATGTCGGGGTCCGACATGCGGGCCACGCCGCCGTCCTTGCGGATGTCGGCGGGGACCCGCTCCAGGGCCATGACGGCGACGGCGCCCGCGTCCTCGGCGATCTTCGCCTCTTCCGGCGTGACGACGTCCATGATCACGCCGCCCTTGAGCTGCTCGGCCATGCCGCGCTTGACGCGCGCGGTCCCGGTCTCGGGGTTCTGGGGCGTGGTGGGCGTGCTGGACACGGTTTGACCTCACTCAGTGCGGGTGGTGGAACGTGCCGACCACACAACCCTTTGCGCGGGACCGGAGAAAAGGGCCAATTCAAGGCCGGTGGCTCGTTGCGGCTGGGAGTCGCAGCGGCCGGGCCGGCGAGCCGCGGCGGCGGTCGCGCTCAGTTTCCGGCGGAGCGGTCGTCGAGGACGGCCGGCGGCTCGTCGTCCATCTCGAAGGCCAGCGGGAACGGCGCGTGCCCCGCCAGCCGGAAGATCCGCACCACCCGGTGGCGGCGGACGGCGCGGGCGGCCCGTACGGCGTCGTTGTGGAAACGGCGGGCCATCGGGACGCGGCGGACCGCGGCGGTGAGCTCGGTGACCGTCTGCTCGCCGCCCGGCGCCTCCCGTACGGCCTCCAGCTGCGCCTCCTCCGCGAAGATCGCCCGCAGCGCCTGGCTCAGCTCGCTCTCCGCGACCTCGCGGTGGTCCTCCTCGGCCTGCCGGGCCTCGTGCGCCGCCTGGTAGAGGACGATCGAGGCGGCCGGGTCCAGGACTCCCGACGTGCCGACCTCCTGCGCCACGGACGCGCGCCGCAGGAGCTGGGCGTCGAGGGCCGCCCGGGCCGCGTCGATGCGCGCGTGCAGGCGGTCCAGACGGCCGGCCGTCCAGCTGAGGTAGATGCCGATGAGGAGGACCGCTACCGCGATCCAGATGATGGTGGTCACGGGCCGTCACGTTACCCGCACGTGGTGGGCTCCCCCGGGGCGGCGCCTGGTCAGTCCTTCGCCAGCCAGCGCCGCGCCCGCAGGCCCACGCGTTCGTCGGTGGCCACCGAGGCGGCGCCGGCGGTGACGGTCTCGTAGACGGCGAGGATGTCGGCGCCGACGGTCGACCAGTCGAAGCGGCGGACATGGCGGCTGCCGCGTTCGCGAAGTTCCGCCAGGCGGGCGGGGTCGCCCAGCAGGCGGACCGCGGCGGCGGCCAGGGCGTCGGCGTCCTCGTTGGCGAACAGCTCGCCGGCCTCGCCCTGGTCGAGGACCTGGGCGAAGGCGTCGAGGTCGCTGGCGAGTACGGGTGCGCCGGCGGACATCGCCTCCACGAGGATGATGCCGAAGGACTCGCCGCCCGTGTTGGGGGCGACATAGACGTCGACGCTGCGCAGCAGGCGCGCCTTGTCCTCGTCGGTGACCATGCCGAGGAACTCCACTCGGGAGCGCAGCTCGGGGGGCAGGGTGGCGACGGCCTCCTCCTCGTCGCCGCGGCCGGCGACCAGCAGCCGGGCGTCGGGCACCGCGGCGAGGATCGCGGGCAGCGCCTTCATCAGCACCGGCAGGCCCTTGCGCGGCTCGTCGATGCGGCCGATGAAGCCGATGGTCCTGCCCTGCCACTCGGGCCGGGGTTCGGCGCGGGCGAAGAAGTCGACGTCCACGCCGTTGGGGATGACCACCGCGTCGCCGCCGAGGTGTTCGACGAGGGTCCGGCGCGCGTACTCGCTGACCGCGACGCGAGCGCTGATCTTCTCCAGCGCCGGCTGCAGGATCGGGTACGCGGCGATCATCGCCCGCGAGCGCGGGTTGGAGGTGTGGAAGGTCGCCACGATGGGGCCCTGGGCGGCCCAGCAGGACAGCAGGCCCAGGGAGGGGGAGGCCGGCTCGTGGATGTGGATGACGTCGAAGGCGCCGTTCTGCAGCCAGCGGCGGACCCGGGCGGCGGAGAGGAAGCCGAAGTTGAGGCGGGCGACCGAGCCGTTGTAGGGGACGGGGACGGCGCGGCCGGCGGAGACGACGTACGGCGGGAGCGGGGTGTCGTCGTCGGCGGGGGCCAGGACGGAGACCTCGTGGCCGAGGCGGATCAGGTGGTCGGCCAGGTCCCGGATGTGGAACTGGACGCCGCCGGGGACGTCCCAGGCGTAGGGGCAGACGATGCCGATCTTCACTGTGTTCCTTCGTTCGCTTCTCCGCCCCCGCGGCGCAGCGGTGCGGCCTTCGTGACCTGCCGCAGCCCGGTGGCCGCGGGTGCGACGCTCACTGCGTTCCTTCGTTCGCTTCTCCGCCCCCGCGGCGCAGCGGTGCGGCCTTCGTGACCTGCCGCAGCCCGGTGGCCGCGGGTGCGACGCTCAC
>NZ_JBWKCJ010000004.1:304106-408322 GCF_056436545.1 Streptomyces sp. NPDC043738
CTGCGTTCCTTCGTTCGCTTCTCCGCGCGGCTCGTCTCCGCCGGGCTCGCGCGGCTCCAGGTCGGCGAGCCACAGCCGCTGGAGCATGTGCCAGTCCTCGGGGTGGTCGGCGATGCCGGAGGCGAAGGTGTCGGCGAGCGCCTGGGTCATCAGGGCGGCCTTCTCGGTGCGGGTGCCGGTCTCGGGGACCTCGATCTCGGGGTGGACCCGGCCGCGCATGACGGGGGTCTCGTCGTACCAGAGGGTGACCGGCAGCAGCATCGCGCCGGTCTGTACGGCGAGCATCGCGGGGCCGGCCGGCATCTTCGTCTCCTCGCCGAAGAACTTGACCGGGATGCCGGAGCTGGACAGGTCGCGGTCGGCGACCAGGCAGACCAGGCCGCCGGCGCGCAGCCGCCGGGCGAGCGTGCCGAAGGCGGCGCCGCCGGTGTGCGGCAGTACCTCCATGCCCAGGCCCTCGCGGTAGGCGACGAAGCGGTCGTAGAGGGACTCGGGCTTGAGGCGCTCGGCGACGGTGGTGAAGGGGGTGTTGAGCTTGGTGGTGACCCAGACGCCCGCGAGGTCGTAGTTGCCCATGTGGGGCAGGGCGAGGATGACACCGCGATCGCTCTTGAGCCCCTCCTCCAGGTGGTGCACGTCCTCGGGCACGAAGCCCGTCCTTATCCGGTCCTTGCTCCAGGCCGGCAGGCGGAAGGACTCCATCCAGTAGCGCATGTACGAGCGCATCCCGGCCCGGGAGAGCTCGGCCAGGCGCTCGGCGGAGGCGTCCGGGACCACCCGGGCGAGGTTGCCCTCCAGGCGGCGGACGCCCTTGCCGCGGCGCTTCCAGGCCGTGTCGGCGATCCGCCGGCCGAGGCGTACGGCGACCCCTTCGGGCAGCTTCTTGACGGTGCTCCAGCCCAGGCCGTAGAGCGCGTCGGTGAGTTTGCCGGTGTCGATCCCCGGCAGGCCGGCCTTGCGAGCGCTCATGCGCTGTTCCCCCCTTGTGCGACGGCGTCGGCCTCGGCCGACTCCCGGCGTACCGTCACCACGCGCTGGCCGAGGGTGACGGCGCTGCCGATGCCGACGATCCACAGTGCGATCGGCAGCAGGACCTCGACGCCGGGCACCCCGAACGCGTGCAGGCCCGACAGCCCGCAGGCCACCAGCGTGATGACCAGCCGCTCGGCGCGTTCGACCAGGCCGTTGACGTCGACCGGCAGCCCGATGGCCTCGCCCCGCGCCTTGGTGTACGACACGACCTGCCCGCTGGCCAGGCAGAAGATCGCCATGGCGCAGAGGATCAGGCTCTCGCCGCGCCCCGCGTACCAGAGGGCGAGCCCGCCGAAGATCGCGGAGTCGGCGACCCGGTCGAGGGTGGAGTCGAGGAAGGCCCCCCAGCGGCTGGAGCGGCCGAGCTGCCGCGCCATGTTGCCGTCGACCAGGTCGGAGAAGACGAAGAGGGTGATGACGACCGTGCCCCAGAAGAACTCGCCCTGCGGATAGAAGACCAGGGCGCCGGCGACCACGCCTCCGGTTCCGACGAGGGTGACCGCGTCCGGGCTGACGCCGATACGGATGAGCAGGGCGGCGAACGGCGTGAGAACACGCGTGAAGAAAGCACGCGCGTACTTGTTCAGCATGGCCTTCCCGGAGGTCGATATGGGCCGCGCGGTCAAGGGGCCACCGGCTGGCCCATCGTAGCCACGAGGCCCCGGGCCGCCGCGAAGGCATCGCGGCGCAGGGTGCATGCGGCGGCTCGGGGCTGCGGTTGCGCGCCTCCCGGCGTACGGACAGGCCCCCGGAGCCCTTGGGAGGACCGGGCCCTTGCGCCATGTATGGACGCATGGTGACCTCGGTGGAAAGCTCGAATCACCGCAAAGTGTCGACCTGGAGGCGAGACACATGAGCGAGAAGTCGAGTACGAACCCGGGAGCCGCCGGAAGGGCATCAGCGGCCGGCCAGCCCACGGCCCTGCGAAATGTGGTGCTGGTCGGCCACAGCGGATCGGGAAAGACCACTCTGGTCGAGGCCCTCGCGCTGGCATCCGGCGCGGTCAACCGGGCGGGCCGGGTCGAGGACGGCGGCTGTCTGTCGGACTACGACGAGATCGAGCACCGTCAGCAACGTTCCGTGCAGCTCTCCCTGGTCCCGGTGGACTGGGGCGGAATCAAGATCAATATCTTGGACACCCCCGGATACGCCGATTTCGTCGGGGAACTCAGGGCCGGTCTGCGCGCCGCGGACGCGGCCCTTTTCGTTGTCTCGGCGGCCGACGGCGTGGCCGGCGCGACCCGCATGGTCTGGGACGAGTGCGCGGCCGTCGGGATGCCGCGAGCCCTGGTCATCACGCATCTGGAGGCGTCCCGCGCCGACTTCCACGAGATGACCGAGCTGTGCCGGACCGCGTTCGGCGGCGAGGACCCGGACGCGGTGCTGCCGCTGTACCTGCCGCTGTACGGAACGCCGGGCGCCGACGGCCACTCCCCCGTACACGGCCTGATCGGCCTGCTCTCGCGGCGGGTCTTCGACTACGCGTCCGGCGAGCGCACCGAACGCGAGCCGACGGCGGAGGAGCTGCCCCTGATCGAGGAGGCCCGCAACCGCCTCATCGAGGGGATCATCGCCGAGAGCGAGGACGAGTCCCTGATGGACCGCTACCTCGGCGGCGAGGACATCGACGTCAAGACCCTCGTCGGGGACCTGGAGACGGCGGTCGCCCGCGGCACCTTCCACCCCGTGCTGGCCGCCGCCCCGGCCCCCGAGGGCGCCAAGCAGGGGCTGGGCACCGTGGAGCTGCTGGAGCTGATCACCGGAGGCTTCCCGACGCCCGCGGAGCGCGAGGCGCCCGAGGTGACCACCCCGGAGGGCGCCCCGCGCCCGGCGCTGAGCTGCGATCCCGACGGCCCGCTGGCGGCCGAGGTGGTCAAGACCTCCTCCGACCCGTACGTCGGCCGGATCTCGCTGGTCCGGGTCTTCTCCGGCACCCTGCGCCCGGACGAGACGGTGCATGTCTCGGGCCACGGGCTGCAGGACCGGGGCCATGAGGACCATGACGTCGACGAGCGGGTCGGGGCGCTGTCCGCACCGTTCGGCAAGCAGCAGCGTCCGCTGCCGCAGGCGATCGCCGGCGACCTGGCGTGTGTGGCGAAGCTGTCGCGCGCCGAGACCGGCGACACCCTCTCCGACAAGGACAGTCCGCTGCTGATGGAGCCCTGGACGATGCCCGACCCGCTGCTGCCGGTCGCCATCCGGGCGCACAGCAAGGCCGACGAGGACAAGCTCTCGCAGGGGCTGGCCCGTCTGGTGGCCGAGGACCCGACGATGCGTCTGGAGCACCACCAGGACACCCATCAGGTGGTGTTGTGGTGTCTGGGCGAGGCGCATGTCGATGTGGCGCTGGAGCGGCTGCGCACCCGCTACGGCGTCCAGGTCGACACGGTCGCGCACAAGGTGCCGCTCCGGGAGACCTTCGGCGAGGCGTCGGCCGGCCGCGGGCGGCATGTGAAGCAGTCCGGTGGGCACGGGCAGTTCGCGATCTGCGAGATCGAGGTGGAGCCGCTGCCGGGCGGTTCCGGCATCGAGTTCGTGGACAAGGTCGTGGGCGGCGCGGTGCCCCGGCAGTTCATCCCGTCCGTGGAGAAGGGCGTGCGCGCCCAGGCCGCGCGCGGGGTGGCCGCCGGGCATCCGCTGGTCGACATCCGCGTCACGCTGCTCGACGGCAAGGCGCACTCGGTCGACTCCTCGGACGCCGCGTTCCAGACGGCGGGCGCGCTGGCGCTGCGCGAGGCGGCCGCCGACGTCCGGATCGATCTGCTCGAACCGGTCTGCGAGGTCAGTGTGATGGTTCCGGACGACTTCGTCGGCCCGGTGATGAGCGATCTGTCGGGCCGGCGCGGCCGGGTGGTGGGCACCGAGCAGTCCGGTGCGGGCCGCACCGTCGTGCGTGCGGAGGTGCCGGAGATCGAGATCGGCCGGTACGCGATCGACCTGCGTTCGCTCTCGCACGGCAGCGGACGGTTCTCCCGCGTCTACGTACGGCATGAGCCGATGCCGCCGCAGCTGGCCGCGAAGGTGCGGGAAGAGGCGGAGAACGGCGGGTAGTTGACGCCGGGTCAGCCATGGATCGGCCGCTGTCCGGCTCAACCCCCTCGGGCTGGACGGCGGCTGTACGCTGAGAACCTTGTCGTCGGGCCGTGCGCGCGACGACGAGGCGCGTCGGCCACCGGCTCCTGACAGGTGTGCCGTCGGCGGAAGCCGGGAAGAGCCGCATCATCGGATGCGAGCGGTGTGGGGGGCGGTAGTGGCAGACGGGTTCGACTTCAGCCCAGGGGCGCAGGTGCCGCTCTCGGGGAGCGCCGGGCAGACGGCGGCGACCCAGGCGCTGGCCTCGGCCGCATATCGGGACAGCCCGCTGGCCGACATCTCCAAGGCGGACTCCGACTCGGGCAAGTCCGAGATCAAGAAGCCGAAGCTGTCGCTGTTCGCGCCCAACCTCGGCGAGGCGTACTCGCGCGCCGTGCAGGTGCGGATGCTCGGCGGCGACCGCAAGCCACTCATCCAGTCGTTCGGGATCGAGCCGCAGACCATCGTCGAGCACTGTCTGTCGGCCACTCGGGTCCGCAAGCAGCGGGACAGCAAACTGACGCTGCTGATGGTGCTGTTCGGGCTGCTGTTCCTGCCCGGTGTGCTGCTGTGGCTGGGCGTCTTCCAGCTGCGCAAGATGCTCTCCAAGGACGGCGAGGGCAAGGGCGTCTCGCTGCTCGGCGCGGTGCTGCTGACCGTGCTCGCCGGCGTCGGGCTGGTCTTCATGATCAAGCTGCCGATGAACGGCTTCTGGCCGATGTACGCCCGGGCCATGGTCGTCGCCCCGGTGGTCGGCTGGTGGCTGGCCAAGCAGATCTGCGAGAAGACCGCGGTGGCGATGCGGGAGTCGTGGAAGGGGCTGCTGGAGGGCGGCGGGGTGGCCGCCAAGATCCCCGAGGCGGTGCCGCAGGACCCGAACGAGACCGCCGCCGAGACCCTCCGGCAGAATCTGGCCAAGGTCACCGCCGAGCAGAACAGCAATGTCGTCTTCTACGCCGGCCCCAAGGGCATACTCGGCATGGGCACCCGCTGGGGCAGCTGGCAGCTGGCCGAGGAGCTCAAGCCGGCGCAGGAGGGCACGGAGATCAACCCGTTCCGCAGCTGGGACGTGATCCGTGCGATCCACGACAAGCTGCGGCTGCTGGAGCGCAGCCCGCTGCACACCGGCGGCTTCCCGACTCCCTCCGTCCGCCACTGGATCGTCTCGCCGGTCGGTGAGAAGGCCGCCGCCGTCAGCCGCCCGGAGGGCACGCATGTCGAGGCGTACCAGATCCGCGGTCACGAAATAGAGCGGATCTGCAACGACCAGCAGTTCGGCAGCGGCAACCGCCACTACCTCGGCGTCCAGTTCGTCCTGTGGGACGGCCAGTTGGTGATCACCCTGATGATCACCGTCACGGTGCTGCACGAGACGCTGCGCATCGAGGTGACCGGCCACGCCCTCGGCCCGGTCAACGGCCTGTTCACGACCAAGCCGGAGCCCAAGACCAAGGACGTCGCCAAGGTCGTCAAGTTCTGGGAGACCAAGACCCAGACGCTCCCGCTGATCGAGCCGCAGGAGGTGGTCCGGCTCGCCGCCCGGGCCCCGCTGACCTGGTTCCCGCCGGTCCTGGACTTCCTCGGCGGCAAGCTGACGCTCCCCGAGCCGTTCGGCCTGCGGCACGTCTGGGCCGACAAGCCCTGGCGGCACCGCTTCATGGCCGATGACGCGCTGCGCGCCGCGACGCCGGTCCTGCGCACGGTCCACGCCGCCGCGATGAACGTCCTGAAGGACAACGGCGTGGACACCGAGCGCTTCACCAACCGTTCCCTGGTGCTCAGCGGCATGATCCAGGGCGTGGAACCGCACAAGGTCGACGAGTACAACGCGTAGCGGTCCTCGGCTCCTGGGGCCCGTCCGGTGCTGTCGCCGGGCGGGCCCCAGGTGTTCGTGCCCGGGGGGCTCTTCGCTCTCGGTGGGTCCGCGCTGATCGAAGCGGCACCCGCTAGCGGAAGATGCCGGTGTGCCCCAGGGAGTAGCGCCCCGGCTGCGGGTAGACCGCGAGGCCGTGCGGGCCCTGGCCGACCGGGATCTTGGCCAGGGTCTTGCCGGTGCGGGTGTCCAGTGCGTAGACCTCGGAGTGGTAGCGGCCGGAGAGCCACAGGACCTTGCCGTCGGTGGACAGCCCGCCCATGTCGGGGCTGCCGCCGCCGCGGATGTGCCACTTGCCGGCGAGTTCGCCGGTCTTGAAGTCGAGCAGGGAGATCGAGCCCTCGCCGCGGTTGGAGATGTACATGGTCTTGGAGTCGCGGCTGACGTAGAGGCCGTGGGCGCCCTTGCCGGTCGGCATCAGCCTGGGCCGGTCGAAGGCGTCGCCGTTGAGCACCCAGATGCCGTCGGCCATCATGTCGGCGACGTACCAGGTCCTGCCGTCCGGGGAGATCTTCACGTCCTGCGGCATGGCGCCCTCGAACGGCAGCTTCTCCTGGCCGATGACCTTCATCTTCTCCGTGTCGACCTTCAGCAGCTCACCGGAGAACTCGCAGGAGACGATGAAGTACTTGCCGTCCGGCGAGAAGTCGGCGTGGTTGACGCCGGCGCAGCTGACCGGGACGGTCTTGCGGATCTCCATGCTGTGCGGGTCGCGGAAGACCAGCTGCCGGTCCATGGAGGCCATCACCACGGCGTACTTCCCGTTGGGCGTGAAGTACAGGTTGTACGGGTCGTGGACCTTGACGCGCTTGCCGGCCTTGCCGGTGGCGGGGTCGATCGGGGTGAGGTCGTGCCCCCGGTTGTTGTTGACCCAGAGCGTCTTCATGTCCCAGGACGGCACGACGTGCTGCGGCTGGACGCCGACGGGGATGGTCTCCATGACCTTGTACGTCTTCGGGTCGATGACGCTGACGGTGTCGGACCCTGTGTTGGGCACGTAGATCCGCGACGGGTAACCCTTGACCTGCGGCGCCAGCTTGCCGGGGCGGTCCGCGGCGTACAGGTCGTGCTCGTCGAGCAGCGGCGGCATCCCCGGCAGTCCCGGTTTGGCGGCCTTGACCGGTGCGCGTTCGACCGGTGGGGGGCTCTGCGCGGCGGGCTTGGTCCCGCCGCCGCTGCAGCCCGCCGCCACCAGCGCACAGGCCGCGGCGAGCAGCGCGGCCGCCCGGTGGCGAAGGCCCCGGCTCAGGAAGCGGGTCGGGGAATCGGTACGGTTCCGGTCAGCCATCAGGTCACTAGCTCCGTTGTCGTCACCGCGCGCAGACCGCGCCGGCGGAGGCCGTCGAGGATGGAGGGCAGCGCGGCCACCGTGCCGGCGTGCCCCAGGTGGAGGCTCACGACCGAGCCCGGCCCGACCGAGTCCAGGACCGTGCGCCGGACGGCCGGGGCACCGGGGTCGTTCGCGTCGAGCGAGTCCACGTCGTAGGACAGGACATGCGGATAGCCGGCCTTGCGGGCCAGCGAGGTCACCAGTTCGGTGGCCCGCCGGGTCCGCGAGGGGCGGAACCAGCTGCCGATGGTGCCGGTGAGGGTGCGCAGCCGGTCGGCGCAGCGGACGATCTCGGCGTACGCCTCGGCGGCCGGCAGGGCGCAGATCGCGCGGTGGTGCATGGTGTGATTGCCCAGCTCATGGCCGCCGTCGAGGATGCGGCGGGCCATCGCGGGCTGCTCGTCGAGCCAGTCGCCGACGGCGAGCACGGTGACCTTGGCGCCGCCCCGCTCGGCCTCGCCGAGCAGGGCGGTGGCCAGCCGGGGATCGCCCGCGCCGTGGAAGGTCAGCGCGACGGCCCGCCCGTCGCGCGGCCCGTGCTCGATCTGTGCGCCCAGACCGGGTACCCGGGTGGGCCGCCGGGCGGCGGGGGCGGGGACGGGCGGGCGCCGGCCGGCCCCGGAAGGGTTCGGCCCGCCACCGGCCCGTGCGGCACCGGGGTCCGCGGCCCGGTCCGGGGCGCAGCCCGCCGCCAGCGCGCCGGCTCCCGCGGCCGAGGCGGCCGCGCGCAGCACGGAGCGACGATCCAGTGAAGTCACCACCCCATTAGAGAGGCAACTAATCAGAATTAGGGCGATATGCCCGATTCACCCGCGTACGTGTCGTACCGAGCATCGCCCCGGGACACCGCCCCGGACGACGGCCCGAGCGAGCTACGCGGGCCAGGCCGCGGCGAGCATCACCCGGGTGTCGGCGAGGAGTTGGGGCAGCACCTTGGTGTGGCCGACCACCGGCATGAAGTTGGTGTCCCCGCCCCAGCGGGGGACGACGTGCTGGTGGAGATGGGCCGCGATGCCGGCGCCGGCGACCGTGCCCTGGTTCATCCCGATGTTGAAGCCGTGCGCCCCGGACGCGGTGCGCAGCGCGGTCATCGCCCGCTTGGTGAACTCGGCCAGCTCGGCGGTTTCCGGGCCGTCCAGCTCGGTGTAGTCGGCGACGTGCCGGAACGGGACGACCATGAGGTGGCCGCCGTTGTACGGGTAGAGGTTCAGCACCGCGTAGACATGCTCACCGCGCGCGATCACGAGGCCGTCCTCGTCCGACTTCGCGGGGATGGTGCAGAACGGGCAGCCGTCGTCGGCCCCCGGGCCGCTCGGTTTGTTCTCGCCCTGGATGTAGGCCATCCGGTGGGGCGTCCACAGGCGCTGGAAGGCGTCCTGCGTCCCGACTCCGATCTGCTGCTCCGGCTCGCTTGTCATACGGGCCAGCATATGGCTTCGTCCATTGGCAGCGTGTCGTTGGGGCGCACAGCGCCGGCCACTCCGCGATGCTGTGGCGATGGACAGGGAAGCGCGGCTGCGGGAGTGGGAGGAGCGGGCCGAGCCGTACCTCCTGATCGCCTCGCTGCTCTTCCTCGCCTCCTACGCGGTCCGGGTCCTGATCCCGGACCTCCCTCCCGGCTGGCAGGTCTTCTGGGGCCTGGTCACCGCCGTGACCTGGGGCGCCTTCGTCGTCGAATATCTGGCCCGGCTGCTGCTCAGCGAGCACCGCCGGCGCTTCGTCCGCACCCGGTGGCTGGACCTGATCGTGACCGTGCTGCCCCTGCTGCGGCCGCTGCGGCTCATCGAGACGCACGACCGGATGCAGCGCCGCAGGGACCACCCACGGCTCGCCCTCGAAGCCCGCGTGATGACCTATGCCGGGCTGACCTCGCTGCTGCTGGGCTTCGCCGCGAGCCTGGCCGTCTACCACGACGAGCGCCTGGCCCCGCACTCGACCATCACGACCTTCGGCGACTCGGTGTGGTGGGCCTGCTCGACCCTGACGACCACCGGGTACGGCGACGCCACGCCCGTCACCCCGCGCGGCCGGCTGGCCGGAGTGGCGCTGATGTTCGTCGGCGTCGCCCTGGTGGGGGCGGTGGTGGGCTCGTTCTCGTCGTGGCTGGCGCGGCGCTTCCGGGTGGAGGGCGAGACATGACGGGGCCCCGGGGAGGCCGATCGCTCCCCGGGGCCCACGTCACGGAAACCGGCGTCACACCTGCAGGCGGCGCTCCACCACGTCGAGGATCTCGGCGATCGCCTCGTCGCGCGGGATCCCGTTCTTCTGCGACCCGTCGCGGTAGCGGAAGGACACCGCCCCGGCCGCCATGTCCTCGTCACCGGCGATGACCATGAACGGCACCTTGCTCTTCTGCGCGTTCCTGATCTTCTTCTGCATCCGGTCCGACGAGGAGTCGACCTCGATCCGCAGCCCCTTGGCCTTCGCCTGCGCGGCGAACTCCTCCAGATACGGAACGTGCGCGTCGCCGATCGGGATGCAGGTCGCCTGCACCGGGGCCAGCCACGCCGGGAACGCGCCCGCGTAGTGCTCCAGCAGCACCGCGAAGAACCGCTCGATCGAACCGAACAGCGCGCGGTGGATCATGACCGGACGCTGCTTGGAGCCGTCCGCCGAGGTGTACTCCAGCTCGAAGCGCTTGGGCTGCTGGAAGTCGACCTGGATGGTCGACATCTGCCAGGTACGGCCGATGGCGTCCTTGGCCTGCACGGAGATCTTGGGACCGTAGTACGCGGCGCCGCCCGGGTCCATGACCAGCTCCAGGCCCTGCTTCTCGGCGGCCTCGCGCAGCGTCTCGGTGGCCTCCGCCCACTCCTCGGGCTCACCGATGAACTTCTCGGAGTCGTCGCGGGTGGACAGCTCGAGGTAGAAGTCGCTGAGGCCGTAGTCGCGCAGCAGGTCCAGCACGAAGGTCAGCAGCGAGTCCAGCTCGTCATGCATCTGCTCCTTGGTGCAGTAGATGTGCGAGTCGTCCTGGGTGAAGCCGCGGGCCCGGGTCAGGCCGTGCACCACACCGGACTTCTCGTAGCGGTAGACCGTGCCGAACTCGAAGAGCCGCAGCGGCAGTTCGCGGTACGAGCGGCCGCGCGCCTGGAAGATCAGGTTGTGCATCGGGCAGTTCATCGCCTTGAGGCGGTAGTCCTGTCCCTCGAACTGCACGGGCGGGAACATCGCGTCCGCGTAGCTCGGCAGGTGGCCCGAGACCTCGAAGAGCTTCTGCTTGGAGATGTGCGGGGTGTTGACGAACTCGTAGCCCGCCTCCTCGTGCCGCCGGCGGGCGTAGTCCTCCATCACCCGGCGGATGACGCCGCCCTTGGGGTGGAAGACGGCCAGGCCCGAGCCGAGGATCTCCGGAATGGAGAACAGGTCGAGCTCGGCACCGAGCTTGCGGTGGTCGCGCTTCTCGGCCTCGGCGAGGAAGTCCAGATGCGCCTTGAGCTCGTCCTTGGTCGGCCAGGCGGTGCCGTAGATCCGCTGCAGCTGCTTGTTCTTCTCGCTGCCCCGCCAGTACGCGGCGGCCGAGCGCATCAGCTTGAAGGCCGGGATGGCGCGGGTGCTGGGCAGGTGCGGACCGCGGCACAGGTCCTTCCAGCACAGGTCGCCGGTCTTGGCGTCGAGGTTGTCGTAGATGGTCAGCTCGCCGGCGCCCACCTCGGCGGAGGCGCCCTCGGCGGCGTCCGCGGCGGAACCCTTCAGCCCGATCAGTTCGAGCTTGTACGGCTCGTTCGCCAGCTCCTCGCGCGCGGCGTCGTCGCTGACCGCGCGGCGGGCGAACTTCTGCCCGCGCTTCTGGATCTCCTGCATCTTCTTCTCGACGCGCTTGAGATCGTCCGGGTGGAAGGGGGTCTCGACGTCGAAGTCGTAGTAGAAGCCGTCCTTGATGGGCGGGCCGATGCCGAGCTTCGCCTCGGGGAACAGCTCCTGCACGGCCTGGGCCATCACATGCGCGGTGGAGTGCCGCAGGATGTTCAGGCCGTCCTCGGAGGTGATGTCGACGGGCTCGACCTCGTCGCCCTCGGCGACCTCGTACGCCAGGTCCTTCAGCTCCCCGGCCACCCGCGCGGCGACGACACTGCGCTCGCCCTGGAAGAGGTCGGCGGCCGTAGTGCCCGTGGTCACCACGCGTTCTTCCCGCTCGGAATCGCGTTGGACGGTCACACGGACGTCTGACACCGGTCTCTCCTGACTCATGTCTCTTTCACGACAGCGATTGCTGCGCAGCCGAATCGTACCGAGCCGGTGGTCCCGACCGCGAAACGGATTCCGCGGGCGGCTCCGTCAGGGCGTGTCGTCCAGCGGCCCGCCGCACGCCTCCTCGAAGAAGTCGAGATTCTCCTGGAGCGACTTCAGCAGGCGGTCCCGCTCCGCCTCGTCGACCTGTACGGGCGTGACGTCGCGGCCGCCGGTGATCCGGCGGAAGCCGCCCCGGCTCTCCAGCCGCCCGCTGACCCTGATCGGCAGTCCCACCAGGTGGGCGTGCCCGGCGATCCGGTAGTCCTCCTCCCCCAGCGAGACCCGCACCTGCCCGACGTCGGCGCCGGTGATCACCCGCAGCCGCACCGTGCCGGGGCCCCCGGGCCGCTCCCTGCGCAGCCGTACGACCGCGCCGGTCACCCGTACCGGCAGCGACGGCTCGTCGCGCACATAGCGCTGGGCCGCCTGCTGGAGCGCGGGCAGGTCGCCGGGCGAGAACTCCACCGGTTCGGGGCGGGCCGGGCAGCCGGCCGGGGCGCCGGCGGCCGGTGACCACTCGACCGCGATCCGCACCCCCTCCGCATCGCGGACCAGCGCGATCAGCGCCTGCGCCAGCTCATGGCAGACACCCAGCTCGACGGCCGCGTCGAAGGCCTCCATGCCACCGGTGGCACGCTGGTAGTCGGTGGCGTCGCGGGCCGCGTGCAGGGCCCGCTGCAGCCCGGTGACCGCGCCGCGCCCGCCGCGCACCGGAACGAACGCGGTCAGCCGGCGCCCGCCGGCCGCCGGGCCGACCAGCACCTCGCCCATGAACCCCTCGGCCTGCCGCTTGTGCCGGGCACCGTAGTAGCCGGCCCGGCCGTACGTGCCCAGCGCCCCGGCGATCAGCATCGAGCGGGCGGCGCCGCGCAGCTGCTCCTGGGCCACCCAGTACGCGGCACCCGAGCCGCCCTCGGGGACCTCGCGCTCCCAGCGCACCTCGTCACTGGGCACCGCCAGCCCCACCAGCACCTCGCGTGCGGAGGGTGCGGCGCTCTGCGCCAGCGCCGCCAGCGCCTCGGCGAGCAGCTCCGCGCTGTCGGGGAAACGACGGTCGTGCGGCACCAGCAGGCTGGTGCCGCCCATCCCGCCGGGCGGCGTCCACCGGGCGTAGTGGCCGGCGGCGGCGCCCCGGCGGCGCCAGCCGTGCCGGGCCAGCAGCGCGCTGAGCACCGCCGGGTCGAGCAGCGCGGGATCCAGCAGCCGCGCGTCGGGTTCATCGGTCGGCCGGTACATCAGGGTCTCCCTCCCGCCCCGACCCGCGTCATGATCTCGCAGAGCGCTCGGTCGTCGAAGATCCGCGTGGTCGGGATCCGCACAGTGGTCCTGCGCCGGCCGGTCACCGGATGACCGGCCAGGTTTGTCCAGTAGCAGCAGTGCCGCAGTTCGAGACGGTCGTGGGAGGCCCGCAGCCAGTCCCGCTGGGTCCGTGGGACCAGCATCACGACGAGGATCTTGTGCACCGACACGGGCGTGCGGGCGAGCTTGGCCAGGTGGTCGTTGTCGAGCGTGAAGGCGAAGGTCGGCCCCGGTGGGCGCGGGGCGGTCTGGTAGGTGCATTTGAGCTGCACCTTGATGGTGACCTCGTCGTCGACGGTGTGGCCCGGCGCGCCATGGCTGACGTGCCAGTCGATTCCGTTGTCCGGGAAGGGCTGCGCCAGCGAGCATCCGGAGGCGGCGGCGACCGCGTGCAGATAGCCCACCTGGAGGGTCTCCATGCAGGCAGTGGTGGCGAGTCCGCCGCGCTGCGGTGTGGTCCGCTGGGGCAGCAGCCCGCCCGGTTCGGGCTGCGCGAGCGTCATCGCTCAGGGCCTTCCGGGCTGGGGGGAACACCCCCGCGGTCGATGCGTCTGGGATGACGGGGAGGCAGCGGATCGCGCGGCCCGTCACCTTGGTTGTCTCCGCGTCAAGTGGTCCGCAAACAACGACGGTTCGACCACCGGGCGGCTCGGGTATCACCAGCTCGGGTGGTATGCGATGCCATCCCCCGTACAAGCACGAGGAGTTGGGATGATGCCGTGCTGGTATGACGGTCCGCTCGCCGCCTTCGACACCGAGACGACGGGCATCGACGTGGAGCAGGACCGCATCGTCTCCGCGGCCCTGGTGGTCCAGGAGACCCCGCGCTCGACGCCCCGCACCACCCACTGGCTGATCAACCCCGGCGTCGAGATCCCGGAAGCCGCGACGGCGGTGCACGGGCTGACGGCCGACCATCTCGCCCTGCACGGCCGCTGGCCGGCGCCGGTGCTGGAGGAGGTCGCACGCGCCCTGGCCGCGCAGTCGGTGGCCGGCCGGCCGCTGGTGGTGATGAACGCCCCCTTCGATCTGACCCTTCTGGAGCGCGAGTTGAAGCGGCACCGCGCCAGCTCGCTCAACGCCTATCTGGGCGCGCATCCGCTCTGCGTCCTCGACCCCCGCGTCCTCGACAAACACCTGGACCGCTACCGCAAGGGCCGCCGCACGCTCACGGATCTGTGCGCGCACTACGAGGTCGAGCTGACCGATGCGCACGAGGCGGCCGCCGACGCGCTGGCCGCACTGCGCGTCGTACGCGCCCTGGGCCACCGCTTCGCCGACCGGCTGGAGGGCCTGCACCCGGCGGAGCTGCACACCCGCCAGGCGGTCTGGCACGCCGCCCAGGCCCGGGGACTGCAGGCGTGGTTCGCCCGCACCGGCAGCTTCGAGGCGGTCGATCCGCATTGGCCGCTGCGTCCCGAACTCCCGGCCGCCGCCTGATCATGCATCAGGAATTCCGCGCTCCGCCCGGCAAAGGCCCACCACCGGACGGGAATTCCGGCCGCGGCATTCCGCCGACAAAAAAACCGGGCCACCTTTCGGTGGCCCGGTTCTTGATCCGGTGGGCGATACTGGGTTCGAACCAGTGACCTCTTCGGTGTGAACGAAGCGCTCTCCCACTGAGCTAATCGCCCGGATGTCGGCGAGGTTTCCCTCGCGAACGACCTGAACAATACAGGTCGGCCGGGCCTTCCATCAAATTCCTGTCAGCCGCGGGCCAGCCGGGCGGCCAGCCCCCGCCGTCCGGCCCGCATCATCAGCGCGTGATTGGCCACGAACAGCGGGCGCCCCACCAGCGCGAACCGCCGCAGCAGCGGCTTGCGGACCTCGACGTCCTGATCGAACACGGCCCGGGTGCCGCCGCCCGCGGGCCCGACCGTCCAGCGGGCCCAGCCCTCCAGGTCCCCCCGCATCGCGATCTCCAGCAGCCCTGCCACCGGGTCCCGCACCCGCTCGGTCGCGGTGACCTTCAGGTCGTACGGCAGCAGCGACCTGAACCGGGCGGTGCCGCTGCGGTCGTCGAGCGCGGTCACCTCGCGAACCTGCGGCCACCACCGGGGGTAGGCCTCGGCGTGCGCCAAGGCGGCGTAGACGGCCGCCGGCGGGGCGTCCAGCAGCCATACGCTGCGAAAGCGGTAGTGGTGCAGCCGGCGTGACCAGTCGGGCATGGGCCCAGTGTGCGCCCGGCGGCCGCCCGCGCCCAACAACTGCGACGGCCCGGAGACTTGGAAGTCTCCGGGCCGTCGTCCGGGGTGGGCGATACTGGGTTCGAACCAGTGACCTCTTCGGTGTGAACGAAGCGCTCTCCCACTGAGCTAATCGCCCGGGCGCACCGCCAACATTACCCCACGTCGGCGGGCACTCATGACCATGACCCGGGCCGCCTCGGCGCGGCGCGGCCGGATCGGCGCCAGGTCACTCGGAGACGTTCCAGGGCATCGCGAAGCCGAACTTCCACACATAGACCGCGAGCGCCGCCGCGATGATCACCACGCCGATGGTGGTGAGAATGATGTTGCGGCGCCGCACCTTGGGGTCGAGCGCCTTCTGGGCGGCTTCGGTGACCTTTCGCTTGGTCCACCGCAGCACCAGCTGCGCCCAGACGAACTCCGTCGCCCAGATCGCCATGCCGCCGAAGATCACCAGCCATCCGGGACCCGGCAGCGGCAGCATGATCACGCCGGCCACGACCACCGCGAGACCGACGACGAAGACCCCGACCTGCCAGCTCATGTGCAGCGGCCGGGAGCGCTTGATGAAGTGCGGCGCTCGCGATCCGAGTGGTTGCTCGGCCGGCACGGCATCCTCCTCGGCGACTCCCAGCCCCCCGTTACTCTGCGTATTCATACTGCCAAACTTACCGGACGGGATCACTCCGCGGAATTACCGCCGGGGACGATCTCGCAATCCGCCGTAAGAGGTACCTGAAACCACTCAAAACCGTCAGAGGGGTTTACAACGGCACCGTAGGTGGCATGTCGATTTCGCCGACGTGCGAATCCCCGAGCGCACACTGAGCGAAAGGCCCTGGCGCTTATGAACACCACGGTCAGCTGCGAGCTGCACCTGCGCCTCGTTGTGTCGAGCGAGTCCTCACTGCCTGTACCCGCGGGCCTGCGGTATGACACGGCCGATCCCTATGCCGTGCATGCCACCTTCCACACCGGAGCCGAGGAGACCGTCGAGTGGGTTTTCGCCCGCGACCTCCTCGCCGAGGGTCTGCACCGACCCACCGGCACCGGCGACGTCCGCGTATGGCCGTCCCGGAGTCACGGGCAGGGCGTTGTCTGCATCGCCCTGAGCTCCCCGGAAGGCGAAGCACTGCTGGAGGCGCCCGCACGGGCCCTCGAGTCGTTCCTCAAAAGGACCGATGCCGCCGTACCGCCCGGTACGGAGCACCGGCATTTCGATCTCGACACCGAGCTCTCCCACATCCTGGCGGAGAGCTGAGACGCGGAGAGGTAACCGAAAGCACTCACCCGCTCACACTTGCGACCGTCCGACTCGGGGAGACGGCGCAGGACCGACAAGTTCATACGGCACACTTCGGCGTCGCCGCCGCGGGCCCACCGCGGAGGCGACGCCGGAGCTTGTTCCAGGCGCTGTGGAGCTTGTTCCAGACGCTAGAGTCGGCGACCATTCGGCAACGGCACCGGGCGGCACCCGTCCGGCCTCAGGCGGCCAGGGAGCGGAACCGTGATGATCACCCATGACACCCGGTGCGCGCTGGACGCGGTCGTCGACCTGCTCAACACCGCCCCGGAAGGCGACGCGCCCGGCGCGCCGGACAGCCTGACCGACCTGGCGAGCCTGGAGGACTTCGTACGGCGCAACGACGTCAGCGGGGTGGGGGCACTGGGCCCCGGCGATCTGGCGGCCGTACGGGCGGTCCGGGCGCGGTTCGCCGAGGTCTTCGCGGCCGAGGACGACCGCACCGCGGCCGAGCGGCTCAACGCGCTGGTCGCCTCGGCGGGCACCACACCGCAGCTGACCGACCACGACGGGTACGACTGGCACGTCCACTACTTCGCGCCGGACGCGTCGGTCGCCGACCATCTGGCCGCGGACGGCGGGATGGCGCTGGCCTTCATCGTCGTCGCCGGAGAGCGCGAGCGGCTGCGGTACTGCGAGGCGCCGGACTGCCGGCACACCTTCGTCGATCTCTCCCGCAACCGCTCCCGGCGCTACTGCGACAGCCGCACCTGCGGAAACCGCCTGCATGTCGCGGCCTACCGGGCGCGGCGACGGGAGGCGGCGGGCTGAGGACCGCCGGCGTCGGGCGGTGGGGCACGGACGGCCTCACAGGATGAAGAGGTCGTGTACGGCACCGAGGAGGAGCAGGAAGCCGATGACGGCGAGGAAGAGCATCAGCGGCGGCTGGGACAGCGCGAACAGGCAACCGCGCGGTTCGGCGGACGGGGCGTCGTCTTGGGCGAGGGCGCACTCATCGTTCATCTCGCGCGCATCATGACGCAGATGATCGTCTGACTACGCCCAATAAGCGTCTCAGCAGCGGTAGTTCATCAGATCCCGTGCTTTTTCAGGATCGCTTCGATGTCCGAGAAGTCATCCTTGGGTGCGCTGTTCCCGCCCTGCGCAGCCTTCCCCTTGGCGGCCCCGCGCCCCGCACCGAGGGACGGTACGGAGGCGGCAGGCGCCACCGCGTCCGGCTTGGCGGCCGCCGCGGACCTGCGCTCCTTGCGCCCGCCGATCCCGCCCCTGCGGCGCTCCACGCCCCGGCTGATCATGAACAGCACGGCGGAGAGCGCGAGCAGACCGAAGCCGGCCCAGACCGTGGGCTTGAAGACGATGCCGGTGAGCCAGTCGATGACGCCGGTCATCACCAGCCCGATGGGGATCAGCGAAAAGGCGGCGATGCGGGTCGCGGCCAGGAACCGCTTGCGGTACGCCGTCAGCGCGGCGATGCCCAGGCCCGCCGCCGACACCGCGGCACAGACGGTCGAGGTCAGCATCCGGTCCTCCTGCCGGTGGATGGACGAGCAGGCAGCGCTCTGCTCCCCTCCATCCTGCCTTGCCCGGCCCCCCGTCGGCCATGTTCCAGTACGGCATCAGGGACATCTCGGGGTCGCGGTCCTCCGCAGGTCCCGGTTCGGCCGGCCGGCGCCGGACTGGAAGACTGGCCCCATGAACGACGCCACCACCTCCGCCCCCGCCCGTCCCGTCCTGGATGTCTGGTGCGAACTGCAGTGCCCGGACTGCCGCACCGCCCTCACGGACCTGCGGGCGGTGCGCGAGCGCTACGGCGACCAGCTGGACATCCGGCTGCGCCACTTCCCCCTGGCGAAGCACCCGCACGCCTATGTGGCCGCGCAGGCCGCCGAGGAGGCCATGGAGCAGGGGCAGGGCTGGCGTTACGTCGAGGCGGTGCTGGCGCGCGCCGAGCAGCTCGGCAAGCGCGGCGAGAAGCTGCTGCTGGAGGTCGCCGGGGAGCTGGGGCTGGACACCGAGGAGCTGGACACCGCGCTGATCGACGGGCGGCATCTGCTGATCGTCGACGCGGACCAGGCCGAGGGCAAGGCCATCGGGGTGACCGGCACCCCGACGTATGTGATCGGCGACGAACGGCTGGACGGCGGCAAGAGCCAGGAGGGCCTGCGCGCCCGGATCGAGGAGATCGCCGACCGTCTGCTGGCCGAGCAGGGCTAGCCCTGGCAGCCCCGGATCCTTGGGAGCAGGCCCTGAGCCCCCTGCCGGTGGTGTGCCCGTCCGCTCACAGGATCGGCTTCCACAGCAGGTGCGCCGTGGGGCGGTAGCCCAGCGAGTCGTACAGGCCGCGGGCCGGGGCGTTGCCCGCGTAGACGTTCAGGCCGAGGCAGGTGCACCCCGCGGCCAGGCTCTCGCGCTCGGCGACCAGCATCAGGGTGCGGCCGTGGCCGCGCCCGCGGTGGCCGGGCACCACCTGGACGTCGACGACATAGCCGCCCGGCTGCTCCGGCATCCGCAGCGCGAGCCAGACGCTGCCGACCTCCGTGCCGTCGTGGACGAGGATCCGCAGGGCCTGGTCGGCCGTGGCCGCGCCGTCCGGCAGCAGCGCGCCATGGGCCGCCAGCGAGGTCTCCTCGGCGCGGGCGCGGGACATCCCCTGCCCCAGCTGGGTACGGACGTACTCGGCGAGCGCGGCGTCGCGCCAGGCCGGGTACTCCTCCTCGCTCAGCGCGCGGTCGAGGCTGCCCTCGGGCAGGCGGGGTGCCCCGGCCAGCGGCTTGCTCATCGTGCGGCTGCGCTCGGTGTAACCCAGCGCCGCCGCGAGCCGCAGGGCGGCCCCGGCCTCGGCCGGGACGGTCAGCTCGATCTGCCGGCAGCCCCAGCCGCGCAGCACCTCCTCGGCGGCGAGCGCGGCGACGGTGGCCCGGCCGCGGTGCCGGTCCGCCGGGTCGATGTCCAGGTACGTGATCCGGCCGGCCGTCGGCCCGAAACGGGCGTCCGTCGCCAGCTGGATCCCGCCGACCCGGCGGCTGTTGACGCAGACGTCGTACCGACGGGCCCGGCTGCCGTCGTCGTGTCGCTCTTCCGGTCCGGCGGGGCGCAGCGTAGTGGTCACGAGGACTTTCTACTCGCCCCGCGCGGGCCCGTCATCACCGCGGATCGAAGTCGGCGGCGGAGTGCTCGTCGAAGATCCGCATGGCTTCCGCGGTCACCGGGCCCGGAGTGTCGGCCAGTTGCCGGCCGTCGATCCGGGTCACGGCCTGCACGTCGCGCAGGGTGGAGGTCAAGAAGACCTCCTCGGCCCGCTCCAGGGCGTCCAGCGGCAGATCGGTCTCCTTGGCGCCGGCCCAGGCGACGGTCAGGGCGCGGGTGATGCCCGCGAGGCAGCCGGAGTGCAGCGGCGGGGTGTGCAGTTCGCCGTCCAGGACGACGAAGACATTGGAGCCGGTGCCCTCGCAGAGCGCGCCGACGGTGTTGGCGAACAGCGCCTCGGAGGCGCCCCGTTCGCGGGCGCGGGCCAGCGCGACGACGTTCTCGCCGTACGAGGTGGTCTTCAGGCCGGCGAGCGCACCGCGTTCGTTGCGGGTCCAGGGGACGGTGACGGCGGCGGTGGTGTCGGGGCGGCGCGCGGTCGCGGAGAGCGCGATGACCAGTGTGGGACCGGCCTCGCCGCGGTCCGAGCCGAGCGGGGAGACACCGCCGGTGTAGGTGATCCGCAGCCGGCCCAGCGCCATCGGGTTGGCGTCGAGGACGGCCGCGCAGCCGCGCCGCACCTCGTCCAGGTCGGGGTCGGGCAGGCCGAGACCGCGGGCGGAGGTGGTCAGGCGCTCCAGATGGCGGGTGAGGGCGAAGGCACGTCCGTGGTCGGCCTTGATGGTCTCGAAGACGCCGTCGCCGACCGTCAGCCCGTGGTCGAAGACCGAGACCCGGGCGCCCTCGGCGTCCCGCAGTGCCCCGTCGAGCCAGATCCTCATCGCTTTCCTCCACTCACCTCGTGCAGCCCCGAAGCTACCGCGAGCAGCCGGCCGGCCTTCAACTCCGTCTCGGCCCACTCCCGCTCCGGATCGGAGTCCCAGATGATCCCCGCACCGGCGCCGAAGCGGAGCACCGGTCCGCCGGGCGGGGTGCGGTCCAGCCAGAACGTACGGATGCCGACGGCGAGCTCGCCGGTGCGGCGGTCGGCGTCGACCCAGCCGATGCCCCCGCAGTACGGGCCGCGGGGCGCGGTCTCCAGTTCGTCGATGATCCGCAGCGCGCTGGACTTGGGGGCGCCGGTGACCGACCCGGGCGGGAAGGTGGCCGTCAGCAGGTCCGCCCAGGCGGTCTTCTCGTTGGCCGGGTCCAGCTCCCCGCTCACCGTGGAGACCAGGTGGACCAGGCCGGGGTGCTCCTCGACGGCGCACAGTGCCGGGACGGTGACCGACCCGGTGGCGCAGACCCGGCCGAGATCGTTGCGGACCAGGTCCACGATCATCACGTTCTCCGCCCGGTCCTTCTCCGAGAGGTCGGCCGCGGTCCGGCCGGTGCCCTTGATGGGGCCGGAGGAGACGGTGCGGCCGTCGCGCCGCAGATACAGCTCCGGGGAGGCGCTGGCGATCTCGACGCCGTGCTCGGGCAGCCGGATCGTGCCGGCGTACGGGGCGGGGTTGCCGCGGTCCAGCACCGCGGAGAGCGCGTCGACGTCGGCGCGGGCGGGGTCGGGCAGCGGCGCGGTCAGCACGCGGCAGAGATTCACCTGGTAGACGTCGCCGGCCGCGATGTGTTCACGGATGCGCCGTACGCCGCCGGTATAGGCGTCGCGGTCCAGGGAGCTGGTCCAGGCGGTGGGGGCGGGGCCGCACCAACCGTCGGGGGCGGGCGCGTCCGCGGCCGTGGCGGGCCGTACGTCAGTGAAGCGGGCGCACACCACCGAGCCCTCGAAATCGGCGGTCACGGCCCACCAGCCAGTGGAGTCCAGGGCCGCGGGATCGCTGGTCACATCCCGCAGGCCGGTGGCTATCAGGCCGCCGAAGCGGGCCATCGGAGCGAAGTCATGCACGTCAGCGAGTCTATGGCGGGGACCGCCGGCCCGCCTGTGCCGAGCGAGCAGCGCAGCACGCTGCACAAACGCGTTTTTGTACTGGCCCCGGAATCCGCTAGAGTTCAACACGTCGCCGGGACGCGCAAGCGCCCCGGAGGCGGAGTAGCTCCCCGACGTAGTCTGGGAGAGACACCTGCGGACGTAGCTCAGTTGGTAGAGCACCACCTTGCCAAGGTGGATGTCGCGAGTTCGAGTCTCGTCGTCCGCTCGATGTGGGGGATCTTCCCGAACCCCCTCACTCCTGGTGGAGTGGCCGAGAGGCGAGGCAACGGCCTGCAAAGCCGTCTACACGGGTTCAAATCCCGTCTCCACCTCCAAGGACGATTAGCTCAGCGGGAGAGCGCTTCCCTGACACGGAAGAGGTCACTGGTTCAATCCCAGTATCGTCCACTGGTCCGGCTCCACCGGGCCCCCGCGCGATTAGCTCAGCGGGAGAGCGCTTCCCTGACACGGAAGAGGTCACTGGTTCAATCCCAGTATCGCGCACGCAGCTGCGGATCTTCGTGATCCGCGGTCCCGAGGACGATTAGCTCAGCGGGAGAGCGCTTCCCTGACACGGAAGAGGTCACTGGTTCAATCCCAGTATCGTCCACACTCAAGCCCGAGGGCCGGAGCATCTCGCTCCGGCCCTCGGGCTTTGTCCGGGTTCGTTCAGGACGAGAACAGCATGTGCCCGAAGCTGCGGTGGTGGCCGTGGTGCCCATGATGACCGTGGTGGCCGTGGTGGCCCTGGTGCGGGGCGCCCCAGGCGGGCGCGGCCGGGTAGGCCTGCGGGGCGGGCGGCGGCGGGGCCTGCTGCGTCCACTGCGCCTCGAGGCGGGTCAGCGCCTCCAGCTCGCCGTAGTCCAGGAAGATCCCCCGACAGCCGGCGCACTGCTCGATCTGCACGCCATTGCGCTGGTATGTCTGCATCGGTGCATGGCACTTGGGACACTGCATCGTCGGCTCAACTCCCATCATCTACTGCCGCTCACGGCGGCGCCGCCCGAACGGTCTCCCGGCGGCGAGGTGTTCACCCTACGACGCGGCCGGCGGGCCCCAACTGCCGCGGCAGGGAAGTCATCCGGGCGCAGGCGTCGACGACCGCGGACTCGATCTCGTCCAGGGCGCGGGAGGCGGCGGCGGCCTTGGCGACGGCGAGCGCGGCGGTCTGCACGGTCAGGGCGCGGGCGGGTATCTCCAGGTCGGGCCAGGGGTCGCCGTCGGGGCGTACGGCGCGGCCGCCAGCGGCGCGGTAGGCGGCCAGGAAGCGCGCCCAGATGTCCGGAGCGAGCAGGCCGGTGGCGAACCAGGCGGCGGGGCGCGCCAGGTCCCAGGCGCCGTCGCCCAGGCCCAGGTCGTCGATGTCTATCAGGAGCCAGGGGCCCTCCGCGGCCGGGTGGCGGACGAGCTGGCCCAGGTGCAGATCGCCGTGGCAGAGGATGCCGGGCTGCGGCGGTGGGGCGGCTCCCCGGGCCCACGGCGGGAGCAGGGACCAGGCGCGGGCCGTGACCGCGGCGGCCGCGGGGAGGTTTCCGGGGCCGGACACCGGTGTACGGGGCGCGGGGAGCGGGCCGGCGGCGGTCGTCAGGGCGCCGCGCATACGGGCCAGCGCGCGAGCGGCCTTGACGGGGCCGCGCATCGGCGGGACGGGGCCGGGCAGTTGGCGGGGGTCGACGCCGTGCAGCCGGGCCAGCAGCCGGGCGGCGTCCTCCCAGGGAGCGGCGTCCGGATCGTCGGGCGGGACCGGGCTGCCGTAGGGCCAGCGGGTGACCGCGCGGCCGTCGCCGGTGCGGGTGAGGAAGCCGTCGGGGGCGGTGGCCGGGAGCGGGGGCAGCAGGATGCCGTGCAGGAGGGGGTGGGCGGCGATGCGCAGCCGGGCGGCGAGGTCGCGCTGGTCGGCGTCGGGGGCGTGGGTCTTGACGACCGTACGGCCGCTGCGGACGACGGTGCCGTCGGGGCGGTCGGCGAGCACCTCGGGCGCGGTGGCCGGGGCGGCGGGGCGGTCGGCGAGCACCTCGGGCGCGGTGGCCTGGGCGGCGGGGCGGCCGGGCGGTGGTGCGGTCATGGGTTCCCCTCCCCCGGGGCCGCCGCGGGCCGGATGCGCGGTGGGTGGTGTGCGGGTGCGGCCCGGCCTCGGATCGTACGCGCGGTGCGCACGGACCGCGCGGGGCGCGACCGGTCCGGCGGCGGGGCCGGACAGCTCGAAGGCCGGGCATCTCCCCAGATGCCCGGCCGTTCGTGCCGTCCGCCGCACCCCCGTCCCCACGGGGTTTTCGGCCGGAGTCCCCGTCCCGGGCCGCTCTCCCGGGCCTGGGACGCCGTTCAGCGCCCCAGCATTCCGGCCACGGACGACGCCTGTGTGATGACGGCTTCCCAGCCGCCGAAGACCACGGCGAGAACGATCGCCAGCGGCAGCACCATGGCCACCGCGACGAGGGGATGGCGGGTGCCCGAGGACTGGTGGCCGCCGAGCGTCGAGGCGAACCGGCGCCCCTGCGCCCGAAGCGCCGTCAGTCCTGAGATCCGATCCATCGTCCCGCTCCCGTCGTGTCTGGAGCGGCGGGCGTCTGACCTCGGGGGACGAGTGCTGCGCCCGCCGCTTGGAGACAACACTAGGCACGCGAAGGGCGACGGGCGTCATGCCGTCGTACCTATTGGTCGGCCTCCAGGAGGATGACGGGACGGCTCCTCGTGTACTCCCCTGGGTGGAGAGAGGGCACCGGGGACCTGGGGACATCCCCCAGGGGGCACCGCGCGCCCCCCGGCCACGGGCCCTCGCGGACGGCCTCGGCGTGACCTCTCTCACGTCGGCCGCTCCCCCGCGCGACACCACCCCGCCCCCGCGGTGCGCGCTTCCCGCCGCGCTCTCCGCCGCCCGGGACGCGTCCGCGGCGTCCCGCGCCACCCCGTCCCGCTCACCTTTCCATGCGTCAATCCCCCTTCTGGGAACGATCATTGGGATCACGTACGGGAAGTCGGGGCGCGCGGCGCCCGATTCCCTCCCCCGTTCCGCGGATCGCACCCGCCACCGACAATCCGGTCGTCGACGCATGCGCGGCCTATCAGCACAGTGAGCCGTCAATCCGTAAGCTGTGCCACGTCAGACGGTTGGCAGCGGAGGGGTCTTTCCCACCGCAGGTAGGGGACGGACATGGCGATGATGCGGCTCCGACGCGAGGACCCGCGTGTCGTCGGGACGTTCCGGCTGCACCGCCGGCTCGGCGCCGGCGGGATGGGTGTGGTCTATCTCGGTTCGGACAAGCGCGGCCAGCGGGTGGCGCTGAAGGTGATCCGGCCGGACCTGGCGGAGGATCAGGAGTTCCGTTCGCGGTTCGCCCGCGAGGTCTCGGCGGCCCGCCGGATCCGCGGCGGCTGCACGGCCCGGCTGGTCGCGGCCGATCTCGACGCCGACCGCCCCTGGTTCGCCACCCAGTACGTACCGGGACCCTCGCTGCACGACAAGGTCAACGAGGAGGGCCCGCTGTCACCGGCCCAGGTCGCCTCGATCGGCGCGGCACTGTCGGAGGGCCTGCTGGCCGTGCACGACGCGGGTGTGGTGCACCGCGACCTGAAGCCGTCCAACATCCTGCTGTCGCCCAAGGGCCCGCGGATCATCGACTTCGGTATCGCCTGGGCGACCGGCGCCAGCACGCTGACGCACGTCGGCACGGCCGTCGGCTCGCCGGGCTTCCTGGCGCCCGAGCAGGTCCGCGGGGCCGCCGTGACGCCGGCCACCGACATCTTCGCGCTGGGCGCCACCCTCGCCTACGCCTGCACCGCCGACTCCCCGTTCGGGCAGGGCAGTTCGGAGGTCATGCTCTACCGCGTGGTCCACGAGGAGGCGCAGCTGGCCGGGGTGCCGGACGCACTGGCCCCGCTGCTCGCCTCGTGTCTGGCCAAGGACCCGGCGGACCGCCCCAGCACCCTGTCGCTGTCGCTGCGGCTCAAGGAGATCGCGGCCCGTGAGGCGCACGGCCTGTCCGGCGGGCCCTTGGAGAACAGCGTGGGCAGCGGGCCGGGTTGGGGCCGTACGGAGCGCCGCCCCTCGGACCGCCCCACCGGGCAGCGCGCCGAGGAGTACACACGACAGCGCACCGAGCGGCGCACGGCGGGTGCGTCGGCGCCGCGTTCGCACCCGTCGCGTCCCTCGGCGCCGCGTGACTCCGCCGCCCGGCCGGCCGCTCCGGCATCGGGCGCGGGGAAGAACCAGCGGACCGGCGGGCGCAACGCGCGGCGGGTGCCGGGGGCCCGGCCCACGGGACGAAACGGTTCGCGGACCCCGGTGCGCACGGGCGCGGGCGGGCGCCGGCCCGGTCCCGACCGGCGGCTGCTGCGCCAGCGGGTCATCGTATTCGTGGTGGTGACGCTGCTGGTGGCGCTCGGTATCGCGGCGGCCCAGGGGTGTCAGGGCCCGGCCCACGCGCTGGGGGTGGAGCGGCCGGTTCCGGTCGCGGCGCAGGGGGGTTCGGAGGGGCCTTACGGGGTGGGGGAACAGAACCCTTAGGGGACGCGGGCGCCCCTTGCGGGCCACAACGGGGTGGGGCCGGGGGGTATTCCCGTCGGACGATCCTTCCCGTCAGACGGCCCTTGCCTTGGCGGGTGTTGCCGCCCGACGGGTGTTGCCGCCCGACGGGTGTTCCCGTCAGGCGGGTCCTCCCCTCAGGCCGGGCGGCCGGTCGCCACGGCGTAGAACGCCACCGCGGCGGCCGCACCGACGTTGAGCGAGTCCACGCCGTGCGCCATCGGGATACGGACCCA
Organism: Streptomyces sp. NPDC043738; assembly: GCF_056436545.1. Taxonomy (NCBI): domain Bacteria; kingdom Bacillati; phylum Actinomycetota; class Actinomycetes; order Kitasatosporales; family Streptomycetaceae; genus Streptomyces; species Streptomyces sp. NPDC043738. The sequence goes on from NZ_JBWKCJ010000004.1 coordinate 330,213, forward strand.
TTCGTCGGCCGCCCGCAGGGCACCGGTGGTCAGCCCGTCGCCCTCCGCACCCAGCATCAGGGCGGCGCGCTCCAGGGTGTGCGGGGCGGCCTCGTCGATGGCGGTGGCCTTCTCGGCCGGGGTGAGCGCCAGCAGCTTGAAGCCCGCTTCCCGTACGACGGACAGATCGCGCGGCCAGCTCTCCAGACGGGCGTACGGCACGGAGAACACCGCGCCCATGGAGACCTTCACCGAGCGTCGGTAGAGCGGGTCGGCGCAGTCCGGGGAGAGCAGCACCGCGTCCATGCCGAGGGCCGCGGCGCTGCGGAAGATCGCGCCGATGTTGGTGTGGTCGTTGACCGCTTCCATGACCACGATGCGGCGGGAGGCGGCGAGGAGCTCGCCGGCCGCGGGCAGCGGCTTGCGCTGCATGGAGGCCAGCGCCCCGCGGTGCACGTGATAGCCCGTCACCCGTTCGGCGAGGTCGGGGCTGACGGCGTAGACCGGTGCCCCGACCTCGTCGATGACATCGCGCATGACATCGACCCACTTGGCCGAGAGCAGCATGGAGCGCATCTCGTAGCCGGCGTGCCGGGCGCGCCGGATGACCTTCTCGCCCTCGGCGATGAAGAGCCCTTCCGCGGGCTCGCGCCGGCGCCGCAGCTCGACGTCGGTCAGGCCGGTGTAGTCGGCCAGCCGCGGGTCGTCCGGGTCGTCGACGGTGATGATTTCTGCCACGGGGAGATAGTGCCTTGTCGGTGTCGAGGTTCCAATGCCGCGTACGGGATCGGTTACCTGTGGGTAGCGGGGGTGCCGACGGTGACGACGTCTCCGATGACGATGACCGCCGGGGGACGGACGCCCTCGGCCCGTACGGTCTCGCCGAGCGTCGCGAGGGTCGCGTCCACCCGGCGCTGGGTGGCGGTGGTGCCCTCCTGGATGACGGCGGCCGGGGTTCCGGCGGGGCGGCCGTGCTCGATGAGCTTGGCGGCGATGGCGCCGCTGTTCTCCACGCCCATCAGGACGACGAGGGTGCCGCGCAGCTTCGCGAGCGAGGACCAGTCGACCAGCGAGCGCTCGTCGTCGGGGGCGACATGGCCGCTGACGACGGTGAACTCATGGGCGACGCCGCGGTGGGTGACGGGGATGCCGGCGGCGCCGGGGACCGAGATGGTGCTGGAGATGCCGGGCACGACCGTGCAGGGGATGCCGGCCTCGGCGAGGGCCTGGGCCTCCTCCATCCCGCGGCCGAAGACGAACGGGTCGCCGCCCTTGAGGCGGACCACGGCCTTGCCCGCCTTGGCGTGCTCGATCAGCGCGTTGTTGATGGCCTCCTGGGCCATGAAGCGGCCGTAGGGGATCTTCGCGGCGTCGATGACCTCGACGTGCGGGGGGAGTTCGGCGAGCAGGTCGCGGGGGCCGAGGCGGTCGGCGATGACGACGTCGGCCTCGGCCAGGAGGCGGCGGCCGCGGACGGTGATCAGGTCCGGGTCGCCGGGGCCGCCGCCGACCAGTGCCACGCCGGGCGTGTGCGGGCGGCGGTGGTGCGGGGCGGCGATGCTGCCGTCGCGCAGGCCCTCGACGATGGCGTCGCGCACGGCGGCGGAGCGGCGCGGGTCGCGGCCGGTGAGCACGGCGACGGTCACGCCCTCGCTGCGGCCGGTGGCCGGCGTCCAGGCGGTGGCGGCTTCGGCGTCGTCGGCGCGTACGCACCACACCCGGCGGTCCTCGGCCTCCTGCGACGCGGCGGCGTTGGCCTCGGCGTCGTCGGTGGAGATCAGTGCGTACCAGGCGTCGGCGAGGTCGCCGGCCTGGTAGCGGCGGCGCTCCCAGCGGATCTCGCCGGCGTCGGCCATCGCCTCGACGGACGGGGTGGCGGACGGGGAGACGAGCAGGACGTCGGCGCCGGCGGCGACGAGCGAGGGGAGCCGCCGCTGGGCGACCTGCCCGGCCCCCAGGACGACCACCCTGCGGCCGGACAGCCGCAGTCCGACGGGGTAGGCGGCGTGTTCGGCGACGTGCTCAGCCATGGCGGTGCGGCTCCTTGTGCGGTGGTACGAGTTCGACGACCAGCTCAGTCGCTGCGGCTCCGGAGCGGCTGATGAGGGGTGATACGGCCCACGGGGGCGGTACGGCCCCGGCCCACAGCCTATGGGGCTGCGGGCCGGGGGTCATGCGGGGGCGGCCGGTCCCGGCCGCCGCCGCTCAGCTCTTCTCCGTCACTCCGGCGGAGTCGAAGGTGGCGACCTCGTGCATGGCACGGGCGGCGCTCTGCACCACGGGGAGGGCGAGCAGGGCGCCGGTGCCCTCGCCGAGGCGCAGATCGAGGTCGACCAGCGGGCGCAGGCCCAGCTTGTTCAGCGCCGCGACGTGGCCCGGTTCGGCGCTGCGGTGGCCCGCGATGCAGGCGGCCAGTGCCTCGGGGGCGATGGCGCGGGCCACCAGGGCGGCGGCGCCGGCACTGACGCCGTCCAGGATCACCGGCGTGCGCAGCGAGGCGCCTCCGAGGATCAGGCCGACCATGGCCGCGTGCTCCAATCCGCCGATCGCGGCGAGGACGCCGACCGGGTCGGACGGGTCGGGCTGGTGGAGCTCCAGGGCGCGGCGGACCACGTCGACCTTGCGGGCGTGCGTCTCGTCGTTGATGCCGGTGCCGCGGCCGGTCACCTCGACCGGGTCGACGCCGGTGTAGACGGCGATCAGCGCGGCGGAGGTGGTGGTGTTGGCGATGCCCATCTCGCCCGTGAGCAGCGCCTTGTTGCCGGCCGCCACGAGGTCGCGGGCGGTCTCGATGCCGACCTCGATCGCCTTGAGGACCTCCTCCTGCGTCATCGCCGGGCCGGCGGTGAAGTCGGCGGTGCCGGCGCGGACCTTGCGCGGCAGCAGTCCGGGCGTGGCGGGGAGTTCCCCGGCCACTCCGACGTCCACGACGCACACCTCGGCGCCGACCTGGTTGGCGAAGGCGTTGCACACCGCGCCGCCGCCCAGGAAGTTGGCGACCATCTGGCCGGTGACCTCCTGGGGCCAGGGGGTCACGCCCTGGGCGTGCACGCCGTGGTCGCCGGCGAAGATCGCGACGGCGGCCGGCTCCGGGATCGGCGGCGGGCACTTGCGGGACAGGCCGCACAGCTGTGCGGAGATGATCTCCAGCATGCCCAGCGCGCCGGCGGGCTTGGTCATCCGCTTCTGCCGCTCCCAGGCCTCGCCGAGTGCCTTGGCGTCCAGCGGGCGGATGCCCTGCAGGGTCTCCTGGAGGAGGTCGTGCGGGCTCTCGCCGGGCAGCGCGCGGCGGCCGTAGGTCTCCTCGTGGACGACCCAGGACAGCGGCCGGCGCTTGGACCAGCCGGCCTGCAGCAGCTCGGGCTCCTCGGGGAACTCGTCGACGTATCCGACGCACAGGTAGGCGACGACTTCGAGGTGCTCGGGCAGGCCCAGCTCGCGGACCATCTCCCGCTCGTCGAAGAAGCTGACCCAGCCGACGCCCAGGCCCTCGGCGCGGGCGGCGAGCCAGAGGTTCTCGACCGCGAGCGCGGAGGAGTACGGGGCCATCTGCGGCTGGGTGTGCCGGCCGAGGGTGTGCCGGCCGCCGCGGGTGGAGTCGGCGGTGACGACGATGTTCACCGGCGTTTCGAGGATCGCCTCGATCTTCAGCTCACGGAACTGCTTGGCGCGCGCCTTGGGCAGCGACTTTGCGTACGCCTCGCGCTGTCGCATGGCGAGCTGGTGCATCTTCTCGCGGGTCTCGGCCGAGCGGATGACGACGAAGTCCCAGGGCTGGGAGTGGCCGACGCTGGGGGCGGTGTGCGCCGCCTCCAGGACGCGCAGCAGCACCTCGTTGGGGATCGGGTCCCCGCGGAAGCCGTTGCGGATGTCGCGGCGCTCGCGGATCACGCGGTGCACGGCGGCGCGCTCGGAGTCGTCGTATCCGGCGGCGGGGGCTGTGGCGGGCGGCGCTTCGGCGGCCGCGGGCTGCTCCGCCTCCGCCGCCTCCGGCCGGTCGTCGTCCTGGTCCTCGCCGAGCTGGACGAGTTCGGCGGCGTCCTGCTGCCGGGGGGCCTCGTCGTCGGTCGCCTCGGGCTGCGGGGGCACGGCCGCCTCCGGCTGGTCGTCGGCCGCCGGCGCTGCGGGGCCGGTGGTGTCGTCCGCGGCGGGCGGCGCCGCGACCCGCGCGACGGGCTGGTCGCCGGACGCCTGGGCGGGGATGTGGACGGTCACGGGCTGCGGGTCGGCGGGAGCCTCGGGCGGGGTGGGCCCGGCGGCCGCCGCGGGCTCGGCGGCGTCCGCGTCGGTGGCCGTGGCCTCGGCGGGGCCGTCGGTCCCGACGTGCGCGGCGGGCCCGGCGGCGTCGGACGCCTCGGCCGAGTCGTCCGGGGTGTCCGGGCCGGCCACCGCGGGCTGCTGCTCGTCCGGGGCGCCGGCGCCCTGGGGCGCGGCCTCCGGCGCGAGCACTTCGGCGGGCTGCTGCGCCGCGGGGTCTTCGGGGGCGCCGGGCTGCGGCTGTACGCCGGCCGGCTGCGGCGCCTGCGGCGGCTCTATGGCCGTCTGGTCCACGGGCGCGGCGTCCTCGGCCATGGGCATGGCGACGGGGCCCTGCGGAGCGGCTACCGGGGCGGCCGCGGGCTGGTCGGCCGGGGCGGCGGCTTCGGGAGCGTCCGCGGGGGCCTGGGGCGGGGCGGTGGCCTCCGGCTGCGGCGGGGCGTCGGCGGTCGGGGCGGCCGGCTGGTCGGGCTGGGGCTGGTCGGCGGCCTGCGGCGCGGCGGGGGCGGCCTGCGGCGCGTCCGCCTCGGCGGCGGGCGGCTGCTCCGCCACGGGCTGCGCGGCCGGAGCGTCCACGACGGGAGCCTCGACGGCCTCGGTGGCGGGCGGTGCCGGCTCCGCGTTCTCCTCGGCGGGCTGCTGCTGGTCCACGGGCTGCTGCTCGGTCTCGGCGGCGGCCGCCTCGGGCTGCTGGGGGGCCACGGGCGCGTCCGGCGCGGGAGCCTGCTGGACGGGAGCCTCCTGGGCCGGGGCGTCCGGCGCGGGCACGTCCGGCGCCACGGCATCGGCGGTCGGCGCATCGGCGGTCGGCGCGTCCGCCGCGACGGCATCCGCGGCCACGGTGTCCGCGGCGTCCGCGTCCACAGCGGCCGGTCCGTCCTGGCCGGGCGGCACCGCGGCGGGCAGCGTCGCCGCGGCCACGTCCTGCGGCTCCCCCGGCGCCTCGACCGGTGCGGCGGCCGGCACCGCTTCGGCCGCGGCGGCCTCGGCACCGGCGGTGTCCGCGACCACGGCCGCGTCGCCGTCCTGCGCACCGTCCTCGGCGGGCGACGGCAGGGGCGTCGCCGGAGCCGGTCCGGCGGGCGACGGCACGTCCTGCGCGACCGGCTGGACGGCCTCGGCCTCCTGCGCGACCGGCTGGGCGGCCTCACCGGCCGGCACGGCGACATCGGCGGGGACGACCGTTTCCGCAGCCGGAGCCGCGACGGCCTGGGCCGGCGCCTGGCCCCACTGCGGGATCTGCGAGGGGATCTCGCCGAGCTGCGGGCCGGGCAACGGGCCCTGGCCGGCGGCCCCATAGGTCTGCTCGGCGGACAACTGCCCACCGTAGGCAGGCGCACCACCGGGCAGGCCACCGTAGGGCTGCTCGCCGAGCGGCGGCACCGCGAAGGCCTGACCGGGCGTCGGCTCGCCGACGGGCTGCTCCGCGTACGGCTGGCCGGCGGGCGCCGGCGCACCGGGCACCGGCTGTTCGCCCGGCGCGGCCTCGGGGGCCTCGGCCGGGGCGTCGAAGTATTCGGGGCCGCCGGTCGGCGCGCCGACCGGCCGCGCAGCGCTCTGCGCCGGGGGCTCGGCGGGGCCGCGGTCGGCGAGCGAACGGACCACGCCGCCGGTCGCGTCGGGGACGGGCGGGCCCATGTGCAGCGGACGGCGCGCCGGCGACGCCGTCGCACGGGCGCGGTCCGGCTGCGGCGGAGCGGCGGGCTGGGGAATGCGGACGGCGCTGAGGTCGACCGAACCGGAGTCCCGGCCGCCGCTCTCGTGGTCGCCGGCCTGGGGGGGCATCGGCTCGAAGCCGGCGGCCGGCTGCGCGGCCGCGTCGTACGGCGCCGCGTGCTGCGGCTGCGGGGTCGCGCCCTGGTGGTGGGTCTCCTGCGGCAGCGGCGCCGGCTGCTCGCTCCAGGCGCCCTGGGCACCCGGCATCAGCAGCAGGTCGTCGTCCTCGACGACGCCCTCGGTCTGGTCGAGATAGGGGTATTCACCCGGAGGGGTCACCATGCCCGGCAGCTCCGTCGGTCCGGGGTCGGCAGGGGAAGGAGCGGCCGCCGGCTGCGGCTGCCCGGGATGTCCGCCTGCGCTCTCCGGCAGTCCCTCGCCCGGGACCTGGCCGGTGTCGGTCATGCGTACCCCTCGCCCATTGGTAGTGCTCCTTCCAACCGCTCGTGCGACGCGCTCGACCGGGGCGCGCCGACGCCCCGATAGCTAGAACGAGCGAGCACGCCTCGCGGCACGTCCGCTCCCCACAGCTTCATATTCATCCAAAACCACGGCAATTTCCGGATATTGGCGTACGAAGCCCAACGCGGAACGGCGGCGCAACGATCCGCCAGCCTACCTCGCGCGGGTTGCCGCGCTGGTCACGGGTGAGGAACGCGATACCCGCAGACCAAAAACACCACGGACCGCTCGCGTTCGACCCAGGCGGAGGTGTCCAGGTCCACGGACTGCAGCAGGGCGCACTCGACTTCATAGCCGCCGTCCGCCAGTACCCGGCCGAGGGATTCGGCCTCGTCGCGGGTGGCGGCGTGGGTGACGATCCGTTCGGGGCGGCGGTCCGCGCAGGCCGTGACGACCTCCGCTCCCCCGCCGCCGACCCGCACCACGTCGGGCTCGGGGAGGTCCTCCAGGACATGCGGCGCCCGGCCGTGCACGACCTGGAGTTGGACGCCGTGGCGGCGGGCGACGGCGGCGGTGCGCTCGCAGGCGTCCGGGTCGGCGTCCACCGCGATGACCGCGGCGCCGAAGCGCGCGGCCTCCACGGCGGCCGCTCCGCTGCCGGTGCCGATGTCCCAGACCAGGTCGCCCACCTGCGGCCCGAGGCGCGCCAGTTGGGCGGTGCGCAGCTGGAGGGACTCGCCCTCGCCCAGGGCCCCTCCGTAGGCGTGGGCCGGCAGCCCCCAGCCCCGCGGCCCGGTGGGGTGGCCGACCTCGTGGCCGGCGATCCAGCCGGTCCCCTGGGTGGCGGCGCCGCCGGGCGCGCCACCCACGACGATGACGACGTTGGGGTCGCGCCAGACGTGGTCGGCGACCTTGTCGGAGGTGAGGACCGTCACCCGCTCCCGGTCGGTGCCCAGGTCCTCGCAGATGACGAAGGTGCGGTGGACGCCGCCGAGCAGCAGGGCGAGTTCGGCGGGGCCGGCGCCGGGCGAGGTGAGCACCGCGACCTTGGTGTGGGCGCGGCAGACGTTCACCGCGCGGCGCAGATCGCGGCTGTGGGCGACGACGATCTGGGCGTCGTCCCAGGGCATGCCGGCCCGCGCGAAGGCGGCCGCGACGGAGGAGACGGCCGGCACCACTTCCACTTCCAGCCCGTGCTCGGGTGCGCGCAGGGTGCGTACGACGCCGAAGAAGCCGGGGTCGCCGTCGGCGAGCACGACGGCGGTGCCGCGGTGCTGGGCGATCCGGCGGGCGGCCAGGGTCACGCTGCCGAGCCGGATCCGTTCGGCGTTCGGCGGGACTTCGGGCAGTGCGAGGTGGTGGGCGGCGCCGGCCACCAGCGTGGCGGCGCCGAGGGCGGAGCGGGCGGCGTCGGTCAGCGGGGAGCCGTCCCATCCGATCACCGTGACCCGGTCGGCCATGCTCGTCAGTCTCCTGGGGCTGCTGTGGGTACGCGGGCAGGTGCGGCGGCGAAGTCGGCCGCGGGGTCGCCGCGGGCCGGTGGTGGTGCCGTCGTGGTGCGCGGGTCCGCGCTGGTCGCGCGGGTGCGCGGCAGGGCGAGAGTACCCCGTGGGGCGGGGAGCCCGGCGCGGCGCGGGGTCAGTTCCACTCGGGGTAGGTGAATCCGTTCGCGTCGGCCATCCGGCCGGGGACCCCGTCGAGGTCCTCGGGCAGCAGGCTCCACACGATCAGATCGGTACGGATGTCCGTCCAGCCGCCGTCCTCCGTGCGGCTGCGGGCTATCCAGGCGTTGCGCAGCACTCCCTCGCTGATGCAGCCGATCTTCTGGGCGACCTGCTGGGAGGCGGTGTTGTCGGCGGCGGTGCGCAGCTCCAGGCGTTCGAACCGCTGGTCCTGGAAGAGCCATTGCGCGACCGCGAGGACGGACTCCGAGGCGTAGCCCTCGCCGCGCGCCCAGGCGGCGGTGACATAGGCGATCTCGGTGCTGCGGACCCGCCAGTCGGTGTGGTCGAGGTGGACGGTGCCGACCAGCCGCTGGGTGAGGAACTCGGTGACGGCCAGCGCGATGCCGCGGCCTTCGGTGCGTACCGCGGCGGCCTTGCCGGTGGCCCAGGCGCGCGCCTCGGCGGTGGTGTACGGGTGCGGCAGCGCGGTCCATGCGGTGACCAGCTCGTCGGACATCATCTCGGCGAGGGCGGGCACATCGGCCTCTTCGAACGGGCGCAGCACCAGCCGGTCGGTGCTGATGGAGATGTCCGGAAAGGTGGATGTCATGCCGCTGCTCCAACGCCGTTGACCTGGTGCTCCGGGACGTCGCGGACTGTCCACCGCGAGGTCACGGGCCGTTTTGACCGTATGAATGCACCAGCATGCAGCATCGGACTGCGGGTGTGCCACGCGCGTGGTCCCCGGCCGCGCGCCGGCGCGGGTCCGGGGACCGAAGATCGCCCACCGAAGATCGCCCACGCACCGGCATACATGCGGTGACCTGCGGTGGAGCGGTCGCAGGCGTCGGCGTGGACCGGGCTGGGCCATATGCGACGGGCCGGGGCGGCTCGGCGGTGCGCGGAACCTCGCCGCTGCGCCTGCTCGCCGCCGAAGCTGCACGTGCTCGCCGCCGAAGCGGAACCTCTCCACTACACCCGCCCACCCCCCTGTAAGGGGGGTGGGCGGCGGGGAAAAACGCGGGGGGGGAAATGCGGGGGGGGGGAACCAGGCCCGGCCCCTGAGGGCACATCAGCCCCCCAGGACAGAGTCGCCCCTCAGGACACAGTCAGCCCCCAGGACACAGCCGCCCCTCAGAACACGGACAACCCCTCAGGACACACCGGCCCGTCAGGACGCATCAGCTCTTCGCGGGACCGAACGCCGGGATGACCGAGCCGTCCTTGTACTTGTCCTCGATGAACTTCTTGACCTCGGGGGAGTTCAGGAGCTTGGCGAGCTTCTTGATCCGCGGGTCGTTCTCGTTGCCCTTCTTGACGGCGAGGAAGTTCGCGTAGGGGTTGTCCTTCGCGCTCTCCACGGCCAGGGCGTCCTTGGAGGGCTTGAGGTGGGCGCCGATGGCGAAGTTGCCGTTGATGATCGCGGCGTCGACGTCGTCGATGCGCGGCGCGGTCTGCGCGGCCTCCAGCTCGGTGATCTTGATGCCCTTGTCGTCCTTGACGTCGGTCAGCTTGGCCTCCGAGCCGACGCCGGGCTTGAGGGTGATCACGCCGTTGTCGGCGAGCAGCTTGAGCGCACGGCCCTCGTTGGACGGGTCGTTGGGGACCGAGACGGTGCTGCCGGACTTCAGGTCCGAGAGCTTGTCGATCTTCTTGGAGTAGATGCCCAGCGGCTCGATGAGGACGTTCTGGACGGGCACGATGTCCGTGCCGTTCTCCTTGTTGAAGGTGTCGAGGAACGGCTTGTGCTGGAAGAAGTTGGCGTCGACCTGGCCGTCGTCGGTGACCTTGTTGGGGATCTTGTAGTCGTTGAACGGCTTGACGACCAGCTTGAGGCCCGCCTTGTCCGCCAGCTTGTTCTTGACGAAGTCGAGGATGGTGCCGTGCGGGGTGGGGCTCGCGGCGACGACGAGGGGGGCGCTCTTGTCGCCCTTGTCGCCGCCGGCGGTGGTGTCGGAGGGGGCGGAGCAGGCGCTCGCGCCGAGGGCGACGGCGGAAGCGGCGGCGACGGCCACGGTGATCTTGACGGTGTTACGCACGAAGAGTGCCTCTTTCCTGTTCACGAACGGGGTTCCCGTGTGATGTCCGCCCGGCAAAGGGTCCGGGCTCCTGGGTGGTGCTGGTGGTGCGGGGGTCAGGCGGCCTCGGTGGCGGCCGCCGGCTCCTCGGTGCGGGCGCGGCGCAGGCCGACGCGTACGGAGGAGGCGCGGGCGCCGCGCCGGGCGAGCCGGCGGACGACCAGGTCACCGAGCAGCTGGACGAGCGTGACGAGGACGATCAGCTCCACGACGGTGGTGATCATCAGCGCGGTCTCGTACTGCTGGTAGCCGTAGGTGTAGGCGAGGTTGCCCAGGCCGCCGCCGCCGACCGCACCCGCGATCGCGGAGTAGCCGATCAGCGTGATGACGGTGGTGGTGACGGCCGCGACCAGCGCGGGCAGCGCCTGCGGCAGCAGCACCTTGAAGACGATGGTCCAGGTGCCGCCGCCCATCGCCTGGGCCGCCTCGACCAGACCGTGGTCGACCTCGCGCAGCGCGGCCTCGACCAGCCGGGCGAAGAACGGGATGGCGGCAATGGCGAGCGGGACGACCGCGCCGGTCGGGCCGATGGAGACGCCGACGACGAGCCGGGTGAAGGGGATCAGCACGACGATCAGGATCAGGAACGGGAAGGACCGTCCGATGTTCACGATCGCGCCGAGGACCTTGTTCACCACGACGTTCTGCAGGATGGCGCCGCGGTCGGTCAGATGCAGCAGCACCCCGATCGGGATGCCGAAGAGCACCGCGTAGAACGTCGACCACCACACCATGAAGAGGGTGTCGAGCGTGTTGTCGTAGAGCAGTGGCTGCATCTCGTTCCAGCTCACTTGGCACCTTCCTTGTCCAGCTCGGCGGCGGGCGCCGGGATCACCGGGGAAGCGGTCTCACCGGCCACGCCGGCGACGTCGACCTGCAGTCCCTGCTCGCGCAGGAAGCCGATGGGCACGACGTTCTCCTCGAAGGGTCCGGGCAGCTCGATGCGCATCCGGCCGATCTGCTTGCCGCCGACGGTGTCCATGGCGGCGCCGAGGATCGAGATGTCGACGTTGTAGGTGCGCGACAGCTCGGAGATGACCGGGCGGGTGGCGGCGGAGCCGTGGAAGGTGACGTCGACGACGGTGCTCTGGTCGGTCGAGGGCTCGCCGCCGACCGGGAACAGCTCCCGGGCCAGCTCCGAGCCGGGCGTGGCCAGCAGTTCGGCGACCGTGCCCTGCTCGACGACCCGGCCGTTCTTCATCAGCGCGGCCGAGTCGCAGATCGTCTTGACCACGTCCATCTCGTGCGTGATGAGCACGATGGTCAGGCCCAGCTTGCGGTTGAGGTCGCGCAGCAGCGTCAGGATGGAGCGGGTGGTCTCCGGGTCCAGGGCGCTGGTGGCCTCGTCGGAGAGCAGCACCTTGGGGTCGCCGGCCAGCGCCCGGGCGATGCCGACGCGCTGCTTCTGGCCGCCGGAGAGCTGGGCGGGGTAGGCCTTGGCCTTGTCGGCGAGGCCCACCAGGTCCAGCAGCTCCAGGGCCTTGCGGGAGCGCTCGCCGCGGTCGACCTTGAGGATCTCCAGCGGCAGTTCGACGTTGTCCTGGACGGTGCGCGAGGACAGCAGGTTGAAGTGCTGGAAGACCATGCCGATGTGGCTGCGGGCGGCCCGGAGCTGTGCGCTCGCGCGCCGGCCGCGCCCGGCTATGGACGTCAGTTCCTGGCCGGCGACGGTGACCGTGCCGGAGGTGGGGCGCTCCAGGAGGTTCAGGCAGCGGATGAGGGTGGACTTACCGGCGCCGCTCTGGCCGATGACGCCGTACACCTCGCCCTCGCGGACGTGCAGATCGACGCCGTCCAGAGCGGTGACTTCGCGGTCGCCTGAACGGTAGACCTTGCTCAGGCCCGTTGTGGTGATCACAGGGAATTCCGTCACTGTCGAGTGCTCGGCGGCTCGCCCGCCGGGCACGGGGCATTCTTGCGAGTGCGGCAGGGGGGAACGGGGAGCGGCGGCGGGCGCGGGGGCCCGGCTCCGGGTTCCGGTGACGCGGGGCGGCCGATGGCGTCGGGGATCGACGTACGGCTCATGGCAGCAGGGTCTCGCTTCGGGGCGCGAGACACAGGCGGGGGCCCTCAGCGGTCACACATTCGACACATGCGACGAGCACCGGGCGTCATTTCCGCCTCGGTCGCAGGGGTGCGGCAGCTCGTCGTGGTCATGGCGGCAAGTAAACCAGACGGCGGTATGGACCGATCAAGCGTGTCCGCATACCGGACAGGCCCGACCGGCCCGTGGACAGCTCCTCACGGCGCGACGGTGATCTCCACCGCCCGGTCCGTGGCCTGCGCGGATATCGCCGAAAGGTCCGGAACCAGGACATCGGCGGACAGCTCGTCGGCCCGGTGCGTTGTGGTCAACGCCACGGTCACCATCCCCGCCGCGCGCCCCGCCGCCAGCCCGGCCGGCGCGTCCTCGAAGACCACGCAGCGGGCCGGGTCCACGCCGAGCCGCTCGGCCGCGAGCAGATACGGCTCCGGGTCCGGCTTGCCGCGGCGGACGTCGTCGGCGGCTATCAGGGTCTTGGGGCGGATGCCGGCCTGCGCCAGCCGGGCCTCGGCCAGCCGCAGGGTGGCGGAGGTGACCACGGCCCAGCGCTCGGCGGGCAGGCTCTCCAGCAGGGCGCGGGTACCGGGCAGCCGCACCACTCCCCCGGCGACGTCCTCGACCTCCAGCTGCTCGATCCGGGCCAGCGCCGCCGGGACCTGGTCCGCGGGCAGCAGATCGGCGACGATCTCGACCGCCGGGCGGCCGTGCAGCTCGATCCGGGCGAACTCCTCCGCGGTGATGCCGTACTCCCCGGCCCACCGGGCCCAGCAGCGGTTCACGGACTCGATCGAGGAGATCAGTGTGCCGTCGTTGTCGAAGAGGAGGGCGTCCGCGTGAATCTTCATGGTGCCCGAGCCTACGGGCGACCCCGGGGGTGGGCGCATCGGGTCTTTTGGCCCGTAATAGGGTCTGCGCATGCTTGATGCCCTGACGGTCGCGACCAGCGTCGCCGCGCTCGCGCTCGCCGCCTGGTGCGGTTTCGCCGCCTACCGAGACCAGCAGACCAAGGACTGGCACTTCATCGGCATGGCCGTGGTGTCGCTGCTGGCCGTGGTCCAGCTGATCATCGGCATCGTCCAGTTGGCGCGCGGCGAGAAGCCGGAGCAGGGCACGACGATCTTCGTGGCGTATCTGCTCGGCGCCTTCGCCTGCGTTCCGGCGGCGGGGTTCATGTCCCTTGCGGAGCGCACCCGTTGGGGCTCGGCGACGGTCGCCGCGGGCGGCGTGGTCCTGGCCGTGCTCGAAGTGCGCCTGTTCGACATCTGGGGAGGCTGAGGTGACGGCGACCGACAACGCCGCCGAGGAGGGCGCGCCGCGCACCCGCCGGAAGCTGATCGGCGGCCCGGGCATCCTGCTGGTCTGGCTGTACGGCGTGATGGTCGTCGGCGCCGTGTCGCGCTCCGTCGTCCAGATCGCCACGGACTTCGACCGCGCCCCGCTCGCGTACACCCTGTCCGCGCTGGCCGGCCTGGTCTACGGCTTCATCACCTACTCACTCGTCCGCGGCGGGGAGGCGGCCTGCAGGGCGGCGCTGGTGTGCTGCGCCGCGGAGCTCGTGGGAGTGCTGACCGTGGGCACCTGGACGCTGATCGAGCCGTCCGCCTTCCCGGACGCCACGGTCTGGTCGGACTACGGGATGGGCTACCTCTTCATCCCCGTCCTGCTGCCGGTCACCGGGATGCTGTGGCTGCGCCGGGCGCGCAGCGCGTAGGCGGCCGCGGTTCGGTGTACGGGCCCGGCGTCGCGCGGGCCCGTTCCCGTCCCGCTAGGCCTGGGCCGCGAACTCCTCGGCCGCGGCCTCCTTCTCCAGGGTGACCATGCTCAGCCGCTGGGTGAGCTGCTCGGTGCCCACCGGCGCGTAGCCGTGGCTGCGGTAGAGCCGGAGGTTGCCCTCGCTGCGGTGGCCGGTCAGCAGCTGGAAGCGCCGGGCCGCCCGCTCGGCCGCCAGCCGCTCCTCGACCGCGGCCAGCAGCCGGCCGCCCAGGCCGTGCCGCTGCAGCCGGGGGTGCACGATGAGCTTGGCTATCCGCGCGGTGCCGTCCGCGTCGACCGTGCCGCGCACGGAGCCGACCACCTCCTCGCCGAGCCGGGCCACCACGACGCAGCCCTCGCTCAGTTCGGCGCGCAGCGCCTGGAGGGTCTGGGTGAGCGGCTCGATGCCGTAGTCGTCGTACAGCGCGGCCTCCGTCTGGTAGCAGAGGTACTGCAGTTTGAGGATCTGCTCGGCGTCCTGGTCGGTCGCCGCAGAGATGGTCACACTCGTGCCCATGCCCGTATGCCTCCCCTTGTCGGTTGGCCCGGGCGCGCTGAGGGTGAGAGGGGTGCGCCCGGACGTGGTGCCCTGACTTCCGGACTCCCCGGAATGTGGCGGCGGCAATCGCCGCCGTGAGCATTCTGCGCAGGCGATCGGGACGAACGGAACGGACCGGCAGCCAGCTCGCCTGTGACATTCCCAACTCAAATGAGAATCCAGGGTGCTGGTGCCGGCCCGTAAGGCGCCGAGCGCCTTCGAATGCAAGATCAGCGCTTGCGGAACTCCTCGGCGGCCAGCAGCGCGGTGTCGGGGTTGTCGGAGAAGATCCCGTCGATGCCGGTCGCGAAAAGCTTCTTGAGGTAGTCGAGGGAGTGGCCGTACGCGGCGGGGTCCTTGCCGACCTGGAAGTCCAGTGGCAGGAAGCTGTTCTCGTTGCGCAGCGTGTACGGGTGGACGACCAGGCCCTCGGCGTGCGCGTCGCGGACGAGGGTGGTGGGCTTGCCGAGCTTGCCCTTGTCGTCCTGCGCGATGATCTGCGGCAGCCAGGGGCCGATGCCCTGGGCGAAGCCGGAGACCCACTTGAGCCCCTCGGGCTTGAGCAGATCGGCCGTGGTGCGCGGGTCACCGGCCTCCACGAAGTCCCAGGGCTTGACGGTCGGCTCGTCGAGCAGGAGGACCTTCGGGCAGCGCAGGCCCAGCTTGCCGAGCCGCTGGAGGCTGCTGGGCTCGAAGGACTGCAGGAAGTTCGGGGAGTGCGTGTGGTGCCGCCCGTACCGGCGCAGCAACTTGGCGAGCGGCTCCTCGATGCCCAGGCCCAGCTTGCGGAAGTAGGTGGGGTGCTTGGTCTCGATGTAGAGCCAGATGTGGCGGCCGCGCCTGCGTCCCTCGCGCTCGGCCCACTGGAGGACCTCTTCGAAGGTGGGCACCTCCCAGTGTCCGTTGTAGAGGGTGTTGTGCTGGCGGACGTCCGGTATGCGCTCCTTGGCGCGCAGGGTCTTCAGCTCGGTGAGCGTGAAGTCCTCGGTGAACCAGCCGGTGAGCTTCTTGCCGTCAACGGTCTTGGTGGTCTTACGGCCGGCGAACTCGTGGCGGTCGGCGACATCGGTGGTGGCCGTGATGTCGTTCTCGTGCCGGCAGACCAGATGCCCGTCCTTGGTGGGGACGAGGTCCTGCTCGATGACGTCCGCGCCCATGTCGAGGGCCAGTTGGTACGAGCCGAGGGTGTGTTCGGGACGGTAGCCGCAGGCGCCGCGGTGGCCGACGACCAACGGGACCGGCAGCCGCTCCCCGGCCGTGCCGTCGCGCCCGCTCGCGCTCGCCTGGCCGGCCCCGCCGAACATCGCCGCCCCCGCGCCGAGGGCGGCCGCCGCCCCCAGCACCGTCCGACGTCCCGGCTGCTGCCGCTTGTGCATACCCACGCTCCTTGATTGCGTTCTTCGGTGGGGTTCCGGGTGCTTCCGGGTGTTTTCCGGGATGCGTCAAGGCGTGTTGCGCACCTGCCCGCGGAACCGGGCCGATCGTAAGCACGGACGGGTCATGCCGGGGAGACGCACGACGACTTCGGGGGGAACATGGTGGTAACACACATCAACCGTGAGTCAACTGTGCGTATCGACCTCATGAACCCGATGTGCGCGCGGGAGTAACCCGCGAGTATGGTCCTGGGCTGCAGAGTTCTGCTCCCGCTCGACGTTGACCAGCCACGACCCGGAGGGCCCGTTGTCCCGCATTGTGCTGAAGGCGATCCTTGGATTCGTCATGCGTGTCCTGTACCGCCCCCAGGTCGAGGGCATGGAGCGCATTCCGGCGACCGGACCGGTGATCCTGGCCGGCAACCACGTCACCTTCATCGACTCGATGTTCCTGAGCCTGGTGGTCAAGCGCCCGGTGTACTTCATCGGCAAGGACGAGTACGTCACCGGCAAGGGCGTCAAGGGCCGCCTGATGGCCTGGTTCTTCACCAGCGCCGGCATGATCCCGGTGGACCGGGACGGCGGCCACGGCGGGGTGGCGGCGCTGATGACCGGCCGCCGGGTCCTGGAGCAGGGCAAGGCCTTCGGCATCTACCCCGAGGGCACCCGCTCCCCCGACGGCCGGCTCTACCGCGGCCGTACGGGCATCGCCCGGCTCGCCCTGATGACCGGCGCGCCCGTCGTCCCGTTCGCGATGATCGGTACGGACAAGGTGCAGCCCGGCGGCAAGGGCCGTCCGCGCATCGCCCCGGTCACCATCCGCTTCGGTGAGGCGCTGGACTTCTCCCGCTACGACGGTATGGACCGCGACCGCTACGTCCTGCGGGCCGTCACCGACGAGGTGATGAGCGACGTCATGGAGCTGTCCGGCCAGGAGTACGTCGACATGTACGCCACCAAGGCCAGGGCCGCCTGACCCGTCGGCCGGCCACCGCGACGGGCCCCGTCCGCTCCTGGGACGGGGCCCGTCGCGCTGTCCGGACCCGCGCCGGTCAGCAGGGAACCCGGAAGTCGCGGTGCGCGCGCTGGCCCTCGGTACCGCCGGTGCGCGCGGTGCGCAGCGCCACCTCGGGCCGCGGTACCAGGCCGCTGCCGTGGAGGAGTTGCTGGCGCTGGGCGACCTCGCCGGTACGGGCGCCGGGCGCCTGGGTGTTCCTGGCCGAGACCCGGTTCAGCGGCGCGGGCTCCAACAGCTTCCTGGTGCGCACGAAGGTGATGAAGCTCTCGAAGTCGCGGGTGTGCCGGACCGGTGCGGTGAACCCGGTGAAGGCGCTGAAGCCGTCCTGGTTGATGAGGGTGTAGGAGGGTGCGGCGAGCCGGTAGCGGCGGCCGAGGTCGAGTGCGGCACCGTCGATGAACACCTCGGCCGGGTCGATCCGCCGGCCGACCTTTCCCGCGGCGTCGAAGGTGTAGCGCACGTTGCCGGAGACCGCCAGCGGCGAGAAGCCGAGGCTGCCGCCGGCGGTCGGCGCCCACTGCTCCTCCAGCGCGTCGTGGATCTGCCGGCCGGTGACGGTGACGGTCATGATGGGGTCGCCGAAGCCGACGGCGTTCCAGGCCTGTCCGAAGGTGACGGCGCCGTCCGCCGCCTCGTCGCGGATCAGATCGCCGGCGATCACGGCCTGCCCGACGCGTGGGGCGACCGCGATGACGGCGAGTTCCGCGGGGGTGTTGGGGTGGTCGGCGGGGTCGTCCATCGGGCCGAGCGGCTGCCGGCCCGCCCACAGCGCCCAGTCGGCGACGAGGTTGCCCATGGTGGACTCCCCCACCTCGTTGCGCCGCCGGGTGAAGGAGGCGGTCTGGGTCCCGACCCTGCTGCTGGCGCGCCGGGAGCCGTAGTTCGCCCAGTACGCGGCGATCGACCGCAGCTCCGGGTCCGGTGTCACATCACGGGTGTTGGGGTGGTTGACGGAGGTGGTCAGCTCCCGGATCACCGCTCCGGTGTCCGGGTCGAGGCGCAGGTTGATCTCGTTGACGAGCTGGCCGTAGCAGCCGGCCTCGACGAACGGGCGGGGGGTGCCCTCGGGGTCGGGCAGCATCATGGTGAAGGCGTTGTGCCAGTGGCCGGTGACGATGGCGTCGATGTCCGGGGAGGCGCGCAGGGCCAGTTCGTAGGCGGGCCCCGAGGGGTTCTTGCCGCTGGAGAAGTCGCTGCCGGCCACCGCGCCGTCGTGCACGCTGAGGACGATCGCGTTGACACCGCGTGACTTGAGTTCCTTGGCGCAGCGGTTGGCGGCCTCCAGCTCGTCCAGGGTGCGCAGTCCGGGCTGGTAGGAGCCGGGGAAGGACTCGGTGCCGATGGCGGTCAGATGGATGAAGCCGACCGGCAGCCGGCGGCCGCCACCGGCGTCCACGTACTCGATGTTGTACGGCGGCAGGACGAGTTCGCCGCTGGCGTTCCACACGATGTTGGCGCTGTAGTAGGGGAACTTCGCGCCCCGGAACCGGCGGCCGGTGGAGTCCTCGAAGTCGTCGTCGCGTCCGACGACCGGGAAGCCGTCGCCGTCCTCCATGTGCGACGTCAGGAACGTCGCCGACTTGTCGAACTCGTGGTTGCCGGCCGAGGCGAAGTCCATGCCCATGGCGTTGAGCGCCTCGATGGTGGGCTCGTCGGCGAAGGCGGCGGCGTCGAACTCCCAGCCGGAGAAGAGGTCACCGGGCGCGAAGAACAGGGAGTTGCGGCGGCCGTCGCGCAGCCGTTCCAGGTGAGCCGCCATGTAGGCCACGCCGCCGACGGTGTACTGCTTGCCGCCGGCGCCGGTGATGACGGAGTGGGCGCCGGGCGCGCCCTGCAGATAGCCGTGCAGATCGGTGATGTTGAGGAGTTGGACGTCGACGTACTCGTCGGCGGTGCCCGCGTCGCGGGCGTGGCCGGTGGCGTAGGCGTCGCTGCCGATGGCGCTCGCGGTGGCCAGGGCCCCCGCGGCGGTGAAGAAGGACCGTCGTCCGATGTCGCGCACTGCGTCACTCTCCTGAGCGGGCCGTCCGTAGGGGGACGACCGGAGAGTCAACCGAGCCGCGCGGGACGGCCGGTCACCAAGGCGCGTACCGGGCGTGAACGGGCGGGGGACAGTCGCCCCCAGGGCGTGTCCTGTTGATCATCGCGGGTGCGGGGCGACGTGATCCACAAGACACGCCCTGGGGGCGGGCGCGCGCCCGCCATCCGGCGGATCGGCCGTACGCCGCGCCGGCCCCCGGTGACGGCGGATCAGCCGCGCGACGTCTGGTCGGCGGGGAGGTCGGCGGCCTCGGCGGCGGCCGGGCTGTCGGCCAGCTCCTGGCCGCGGAGCAGGAACCAGGCGGCGGCGGCCGCGCCCAGCAGCACCACCGCGGCCACTCCGGCGGCGACGTCCACTCCGTCCACGAACGAGTCCTGGGCGGCTGCCAGCAGCGCCGAGGCCTGGTCGGCGGGCAGCTGGTCGGACGTCTCGACGGCGCCGCCGAGCGATTCGCGGGCGGCGTCGGCAAAGCCTTCCGGCACACCGGGCGGGGTGGCGAAGCCCCGGTAGATGCCGGTGACGATGGAGCCGAGCAGGGCGATGCCGAGCGCGGCGCCCAGTTCGTAGGCCGTCTCGGAGACCGCGGAGGCGGCACCCGCCTCTTCCTTGGGCACGCTGGAGAGGATCACATCGGCGGTGACCGTGAACGAGAAGCCGGCGCCCACGCCGACGACGAAGAGGATCACGCACATCGCCGCGGTGCCGGTGTCGGCGTGCAGCGTGGTGCAGCCGACGAGCGAGAGCCCGACCATGGCCAGCCCGCCGGCCACCACGAGCCGTACGGACAGCCGCCGGGCGACCCATCCGGCGGCCAGACCGGCGCCCACCGCGCCGACCGCGGCCGGGAGTTCGACCAGCCCGGCGTTCAGCGGCGAGCGCTGCTGCACCATCTGGAGGAACTGGGAGAGGAAGAAGACCAGCCCGGACAGGCCGAGGATGGTCAGCAGATCCGCCAGCACCGCCCCGGTGAACCCCCGGTGGTGAAAGAGCTTCATGTTCAGCAGCGGCGAGGCGAGGGTGAGCTGCCGGCGGACGAACACGAACAGTGCGAGCACACCGACGACGGCCGCCACGGCGATCTCCCAGCGGTAGCCCACCGCCGCCGCTTCCTTGACGGCGTAGACGACAGCGACCATGCCCACCAGGGCCAGCAGCACGCTGGGAATGTCCCAGGGCCCGGGGTCGGGGTTGCGCGACTCCGGGATCACCTTGGCGCCGACGGCCACCAGCAGCGCCATCACCGGAAGGTTGATCAGGAAGACCGAACCCCACCAGAAGTGCCCCAGCAGAAATCCGCCGAGGACCGGCCCGACGGCCATGCCGGCCGAGGCCATCGCGCCCCAGATGCCGATGGCCAGGCTGCGCTCCCTGGGGTCGTGGAAGAGGTTGCGGATCAGCGCGAGGGTGGACGGCATCAGCGTCGCACCGGCCACGCCCTGCAGCGCCCGCGCGACGATCATCATCTCCGGGCTGGTGGCGTAGGCGGCGAGCACCGACATGGCGCCGAAGGCGACGGAGCCGATCAGCAGCAGCTTCTTGCGGCCGATGCGGTCGCCGAGGCTGCCCATGGAGACCAGCAGGCCGGCGATGACGAAGGAGTAGATGTCACCGATCCACAGCAGCTGGGGCCCGGTGGGGCGCAGGTCCTCGCTGAGGAAGGGGGTGGCGAGGCCGAGGACCGTGGCGTCGACGCCGACGAGGAGTACGGCCAGGACGAGGACGGCGAGCGCGAGCCAGCGGCCCGGGCGGGGTTGGTCGTCCACATGGGCCGAACCGGCCCGTCCTGACGCTATGGTCTCGGTCATTTCTCCATGCTCCGTCGGATGCCGCCGAGCAGCAGCTCGGCGATCGAGTGGTTGAGGTCGTTGCGGGCGACCCGCCCTTCGTGCACGGCCCAGGCGCCGGCGCCGATCAGGCCGTAGAACGCCTCGGTGAGCCAGGCGGCACTCAGTTCGACCCGGAAGTCGCCCTCTTCCTGGCCGCGGCGGAAGAGCGCGGTGATCCGCGCGTCGAGCTCCGCCCAGCCGGCGTTGATCTCGCCGCCCTCGAAGAGCTGGTTCTCGGTGAAGAGGAAGGCGAGTACGGCGGCGACCGGCTCGGCTTCGGCGATCAGCCGGCGCAGCGCCTCGGCCGCGTCGTCCTGGTCCAGCCGCGCGGCGTCCATGGCCTGCGCGAACTGCGCGATCCCGTGTTCCTCCAGGGCTCTGATCAGGGCGTCCCGCCCGGCGAAGTGCCGGTGCAGGGTGGCGCGGCTGATACCGGCGGCCCGGGCGATCTCGTCCATCGACGTCGTCGCCCGGCGAGTGAGCAGCGCGGCGGCTTCCTTGAGTACGTGTGCACGATCCACGGCCATGAGACACACACTATCCGAATGAGACACGAATGTCTCATCCCATGGTGCGCTCACCGCGCCCCGCGGCGGACGGCACGACTCCGCAGCACCCGGGAAGGCCGACGGCCCGCACCCGGTCACATCCGGGTGCGGGCCGTCGCCGGGCTCCTGTCCTGCCTACCGCGGCTGCTTGGCCGCCGCCCACTCCTGCTGCTTCAGCAGATCGGCCCGCACCTCGGCGAGCTGGACCGCGACCGCCGAGGGGGCGGTGCCGCCGCGGCCGCTGCGCGAGGCGAGCGCGCCGGGGACGTTGAGCACGCCGCGGACCTCGGGGGTCAGATGGGGGGAGATCTTGGCGAACTGCTCGTCGGTGAGCTCGTCCAGCTCGATGCCGTGCGCCTCGCACTCCTTGACGCAGGAGCCCGCGACCTCGTGCGCCACCCGGAACGGCACGCCCTGCTTGACCAGCCACTCCGCGATGTCGGTGGCCAGCGAGAAGCCCGCCGGTGCCAGCTCCTCCATCCGCTCGCGGTTGACGGTCAGGGTGGCCATCATGCCGGTGAACGCCGGGAGCAGTACCTCCAGTTGGTCGCAGGAGTCGAAGACCGGCTCCTTGTCCTCCTGCAGGTCGCGGTTGTACGCGAGCGGCAGCGCCTTGAGCGTCGCCAGCAGCCCGGTCAGATTGCCGATCAGACGCCCCGACTTGCCCCGCGCCAGCTCCGCGATGTCCGGGTTCTTCTTCTGCGGCATGATCGACGAGCCGGTCGAGAAGGCGTCGTGCAGGGTCACGAAGGAGAACTCCTTCGTGTTCCAGATGATGACCTCCTCGGCGATCCGGGAGAGGTTCACGCCGATCATCGCGGTGATGAAGGCGAACTCGGCGACGAAGTCCCGGGAGGCCGTGCCGTCGATGGAGTTCCCCGCGCTGCCGTGCTCGAAGCCGAGGTCCGCGGCGACCGCCTCCGGATCGAGGCCGAGCGAGGAGCCGGCCAGCGCGCCCGAGCCGTACGGGGAGACGGCGGTGCGCTCGTCCCACTGCCGCAGCCGCTCGGCGTCCCGGGACAGCGACTGCACATGCGCCAGCACATGGTGCGCGAAGAGCACCGGCTGGGCGTGCTGCAGATGGGTGCGGCCCGGCATCGCGACGTCCGGGTGGGCCTCGGCGAGCCCCACCAGCGCCTCCTGGAGGTCGGCGACCAGCGCGCCGATGATCCGGGCGTGGTCGCGCAGGTACATCCGGAAGAGCGTGGCGACCTGGTCGTTGCGCGACCGGCCGGCCCGCAGCTTGCCGCCGAGGTCCGGGCCGAGCCGCTCCAGCAGCCCCCGCTCCAGGGCGGTGTGCACGTCCTCGTCGGCGACGGTGCCGGTGAACGAGCCGTCGGCGACATCCGCTTCGAGCTGGTCGAGGCCGGCGATCATGCGCGTCAGCTCGTCCTCGGTGAGCAGGCCCGCCTTGTGGAGCACTCGGGCGTGCGCGCGCGAGCCGGCGATGTCGTACGGCGCCAGTCGCCAGTCGAAGTGGACCGACGCGGACAGCTGGGCCAGCGCCTCGGCCGGACCGTCGGCGAAACGGCCGCCCCAGAGCCGGACGTCGCCGCTGTTTCCGTTGCTCACTTGCTCTGCTCCTCAAGGCTGCTGTGGCGGCGGGCCGCCGGGGGACGCCGCCGGACCCGGCAGCCGCCCCCCTGCCGCGGGGGCGGGGAGGCGGCTGCCGTACGAAGGTGACGGGACGGGATCAGGCCAGGTCGCGCTTGGCCGCGATCTTGCTGGACATACCGAAGAGCTCGATGAAGCCCTTCGACAGCGACTGGTCGAAGGTGTCGCCGGTGTCGTACGTCGCCAGGTTGAAGTCGTACAGCGACTTGTCCGACTTCCGGCCGGTGACCACGGCGCGGCCGCCGTGCAGCGTCATCCGGATGTCACCGCTGACGTGCTGGTTGGCCTCGTTGATGAAGCCGTCCAGGGCCCGCTTGAGCGGCGAGAACCACAGGCCGTCGTAGACCAGCTCGCCCCAGCGCTGCTCGACCTGCCGCTTGTAGCGGGCCAGTTCGCGCTCGACGGTGACGTTCTCCAGCTCCTGGTGCGCGGTGATCAGGGCGATCGCGCCCGGCGCCTCGTAGACCTCGCGGGACTTGATGCCGACCAGCCGGTCCTCGACCATGTCGATCCGGCCGATGCCCTGGGCGCCGGCCCGCTCGTTGAGCTGCTGGATGGCCTGCAGGACGGTGACGGGCTTGCCGTCGATGGCCACCGGCACACCTTCCTTGAAGGTGATGACGACCTCGTCGGCCTCCCGTGCGACGGCGGGGTTCTCGGTGTACTCGTACACGTCCTCGATCGGCGCGTTCCAGATGTCCTCCAGGAAGCCGGTCTCCACGGCCCGCCCGAAGACGTTCTGGTCGATCGAGTACGGCGACTTCTTGGTCGTGGCGATCGGGAGGTTCTTCTCCTCGCAGAAGGCGATCGCCTTGTCCCGCGTCATCGCGTAGTCGCGGACCGGCGCGATGCACTTGAGGTCGGGGGCGAGGGAGGAGATGCCGGCCTCGAAGCGGACCTGGTCGTTGCCCTTGCCGGTGCAGCCGTGGGCGACGGTGGTGGCGCCGTGCTTCTTGGCGGCGGCGACCAGGTGCTTGACGATGGTCGGCCGGGAGAGGGCGGAGACCAGCGGGTAGCGGTCCATGTACAGCGCATTGGCCTTGATCGCCGGGAGGCAGTACTCGTCGGCGAACTCGTCCTTGGCGTCGGCGACCTCCGCCTCCACCGCACCGCAGGCGAGCGCGCGCTTGCGGATGACGTCCAGGTCCTCGCCGCCCTGGCCGACGTCCACGGCAACGGCGATGACCTCGGCGCCCGTCTCCTCGGCGATCCAGCCGATGCAGACGGAGGTGTCCAGGCCGCCCGAGTAGGCGAGTACGACGCGCTCGGTCACGGGATTCTCCTTACGGTGCATTCACTGATGGGTATAAGTATGCACTCCACCGTATGATTCGTCAACGCAGTAGCGAATACGCAGGTCAGCGGCGCGCCAACCCCCCACCCCGGACCTCACTCCCCCTGCGCCGGCCCCGTTTCCACCCCCTCCCGCAGCAGCTCGACGAGCACCGCCACATGACTCAGGGGCACCTGCTTGGTCGCGGTCAGCAGCGTCACCGGCCCCTGCGCGACGCGCTCGCGCAGCCGCTCCAGCGCCCGCCGCGCGGCCTCGCCCTCCAGCTCCTGGCGGTAGCGCTCGGCGAAGTCCGCGAACCGCTCCTCCTGATGGCCGTACCAGCGCCGCAGCTCGGACGAGGGCGCCGCGTCCCGGCACCATTCGGAGAGCTGCGCGGCCTCCTTGGACAGCCCGCGCGGCCACAGGCGGTCCACCAGCACCCGCGCACCGTCCGCGGCCTCGGGCGGCTCGTACACCCGCCGCACTCGGATCCCGTCACCAGCGGATATTTCACCCATAACCCCATCGAACCACGGGCGCCGCCCCCGCACCGGGAGCCCGGTGCACCCCTCTCCGGGGCCCCGCTTTGGATTCATGGCCCGGGACAGGGTATTTTTCTTCTGCACGCCCCGGCCGGGAAGCTTCCGGCCGGTTCGAGCATCGGGACGTGGCGCAGCTTGGTAGCGCACTTGACTGGGGGTCAAGGGGTCGCAGGTTCAAATCCTGTCGTCCCGACGGTGCGAAAGGGTCCGTCGGACGGGAATCATCCCGTTCGACGGACCCTTTGCCGTTCCGCCCGGCGAAGCGGCGGGGGCGCGACCAGTACCGGTCGCCGCGGCTCGTCAGCCGCCGGTCACGACAGGCCGCCGATCTCGGTGCGGACCTTCTCGACGACCTTGGCCGGGAGGGTGGCATAGCCCTGGAAGGTCAGGTTCTCCTGGCCCTTCTGGCTGGCGACATAGGTCAGGAACGCCTTGGTGGCGGGCCAGGTCGAGGACTTGTTGCCCTTGTTGCAGACGATCTCGTAGGTGACCACGTCGATCGGGTACGCGCCCGGGGCCTTGGTCGTGTAGTCGAGCTTGAGGACGAGGTCGGAGTCGCCGGCGGGTTCGGCGCCGGCGATCGCCTGGGACGCCGAGATCACATTGGCGTCGACGGGGGCCGGCGCGCCGGTGTCGAGGGAGACCGTGCGGATCATGCGGGCGACCGCGTACGGCAGCTCGAAGTAGCCGATCGCGCCCGCGGTCCGCTGCACCTGGGCGGCGAGGTCCGAGGAGCCCTCGACGCCCGTGCCGCCCTTGCCCTGCCACTCCTTGCTGTGCCCATAGGGCCAGGCATCCGGGGCGACGGCGCCGAGGTAGGCGGTGAAGTTGTCCGTCGTACCGGAGGAGTCGGAGCGGTGGAACTGCCGGATGGGGGTCGACGGCAGCTTGACGCCCTCGTTGAGCCGGGCGATCGCCGAATCGTTCCAGGTGGTGATCTGCCCGTTGAAGATCTTGGCGAGCGTGGGGGCGTCGAGGACCAGCCGGTCGACCCCGGGCAGGTGGTAGCCGACCGCGATCGGTCCGCCGACCATCGGCAGGTGGACGGCGTGACCACCGGGGCAGACCTTCTCCGACTGGTCGATCTGCGCGCCGGACAGCGGCGAGTCCGAGCCCGCGAAGGCGGTCTTGCCCTGGAGGAACTCGTCCTGACCGGCTCCCGAGCCGTTGCCGGTGTAGTCGATCTTGGTGTCGGGGCAGGCCCGGGTGTAGTTCTTGATCCAGTACTTCATGGCGTACTGCTGCGCCGTCGAGCCGGATGCCCGCAGACTGGCCGCCGCGCCGCAGGCGATCCCGGAGGCCCCGGTGGAGGTCTTGGTGGCGGTGCCGGGCGATGCCGTGGAGGGGCTGGAGGTGGCGTTCGCACTGCAGGCCGTCAGGGCCAGGGCGCCGCAGGCCACCAGCGCCCCGATCGCCCTGACGCGCGGCCCGCCCTTGCACAGAGGCTTCACTCGCCGGCGCTCCTTCCTGCGGACCGGGCGCGGCCGGCGCAGTCGAGGGTGATGAGACCTCCGTAACTATATGCACACTTTTTAACACTAAGGGTGATTTGGGCGGCCGGGTGAGGCCGGGTGGGGTCAGTGCGCCTTCTGCGCCAGCCTCAGCAGATGGTCCGCGAGCGCCTGGCCGCCCGCCGGGTCGCGGCTGATGAGCATCAGGGTGTCGTCGCCGGCGATGGTGCCGAGGATGTCGTGCAGTTCGGCCTGGTCGATGGCGGAGGCCAGGAACTGCGCGGCACCCGGCGGGGTGCGCAGGACCACGAGGTTGGCGGAGGCCTCGGCGGAGATGAGGAGTTCGCCGGAGAGGCGGCGCATCCGCTCCTCCTTGGCCGACTCGCCCAGCGGCGCCCGCGGCGTGCGGTCGCCGCCCTCACTGGGCACCGCGTAGATCAGCTCACCACCGGTGTTGCGGATCTTCACCGCGCCCAGCTCGTCCAGGTCGCGCGAGAGGGTCGCCTGGGTGACGGACAGTCCGTCGTCGGCGAGCAGCTTCGCGAGCTGGCTCTGGGAGCGCACCGGCAGCCGGTTGAGGATGTCCACGATCCGGCGGTGGCGGGCGGTACGGGTCTGCGGCACTGCCTGCCCGCCGTTGTGCACCTCGTTGTCCTGCGGCTCGGTCATCGGTCTCGTCAGTCTCCGGATCGTTGTTCCCCGTGGGCCCCTTGGAGGGCCGTGTTGAGGACGGCGGGGAGCCTCCGGAGGAACACCTCCGCTTCCTCGTCCGAGACGATGAGCGGCGGGGCGAGCCGGATGACGTCCGGCGCGACCGCGTTCACCAGGAGACCCGCGTCCTGAGCCGCCTGCTGCACCTGGGGCGCGAGGGACTCCGTCAAGACGATACCGAGGAGCAGGCCCACGCCGCGGACCTGGCCGACCAATGGGTGCCCCAGCGCCTCGATCCCCTTGCGCAGCCGTTCGCCGACCCGTGTGACGTTCTCCAGGACGCCGTCCTTCTCGATGGTGTCGAGGACGGCGAGGGCGCCGGCGCAGACGACGGGGTTGCCGCTGAACGTCGAGCCGTGCGACCCGGGCGTGAGCAGGTCGGCGGCCGGGCCGAACGCCAGCGTGGCGCCGATCGGCAGACCGCCGCCGAGGCCCTTGGCGAGCGTGACGATGTCCGCCTCGACGCCCTGGGCCCGGGACTCCAGCCAGTGCCCGGTCCGGCCGATACCGGTCTGGATCTCGTCCAGGACCAGCAGGGTGCCGGTGGCGGCGGTGATCTCGCGGGCGGCCTGGAGGTAGCCGGGCGGCGGGACGACGACGCCGTTCTCGCCCTGGACCGGCTCCAGGATGACGAATGCGGTGTCGGTGGTCACGGCGGCGCGCAGGGCGTCGGCGTCCCCGTACGGGACGTAGTCGACCTCGCCGGGCAGCGGGGCGAACGGGGCCTGTTTGGCGGGCTGGCCGGTGAGGGCGAGGGCGCCCATCGTGCGGCCGTGGAAGCCGCCGACCGTGGAGACCATGTGGGTGCGCCCGGTCAGCCGGCCGATCTTGAAGGCGGCTTCGTTGGCCTCGGCGCCGGAGTTGGAGAAGTAGACCCGGCCCGGACGGCCGGCCAGCGCGAGCAGCCGCTCGGCGAGCGTCACGGTGGGCTCGGCGACGAAGAAGTTCGAGACGTGGCCGAGCGTGGCGACCTGGTCGGAGACCGCACGGACCACCGCGGGGTGGGCGTGGCCGAGCGCGTTGACCGCGATGCCCCCGAGGAAGTCGAGGTACTCCTTGCCGTCGGCGTCCCACACCTTGGCGCCCTCACCGCGTACGAGCGGGATGCGGGGGGTGCCGAAGTTGTCCATCATGGCGCCCTGCCAGCGCCGGGTGAGGCCCTCGTTGGTCACCGCCGCCGCCTGGTCGTGTGCCGCCCGGGTCACGTCGCCCCCTCGATCGTGTTCGTGTCCGGCACGACCATCGTGCCGATTCCTTCATCGGTGAAGATCTCCAGCAGGATCGAGTGCTGGACCCGCCCGTCGATGACCCGGGCGGTGTGCACCCCGTTGCGGACGGCGTGCAGACAGCCCCGCATCTTGGGAACCATGCCGCTGGCCAGGTCGGGCAGCAGCTGCTCCAGTTCGCTGGCGGTCAGGCGGGAGATCACCTCGTCGCTGTTCGGCCAGTCCTCGTAGAGGCCCTCCACGTCGGTGAGCACCATCAGCGTCTCGGCGCCGAGCGCGGCGGCCAGCGCGGCCGCGGCGGTGTCGGCGTTGACGTTGAAGATGCCGGACTGGCCGGCGGCGAGGTCCTCGTCGTCGCTGCTGCGGGCGATGGAGGAGATCACCGGGATCCGGCCGTCGTCCAGCAGGGCGTGCACCGCCCCGGGGTCGATGGCGGTGATCTCGCCGACCCGGCCGATGTCCACCCGCTCGCCGTCTATGTCGGCGTAGTGCTTGGTCGCGGTCATCAGATGGGCGTCCTCGCCGGTCATGCCGACGGCGAGCGGGCCGTGCTCGTTGAGCAGGCCGACGAGCTCCCGCTGCACCTGGCCGGCGAGCACCATCCGTACGACGTTCATCGCCTCGGGCGTGGTGACCCGAAGGCCGCCCTTGAACTCCGACTCCAGGCCGAGCAGGTCCAGCTGGGCGCTGATCTGCGGGCCGCCGCCGTGCACCACGACCGGGCGCAGGCCGGCGTGCCGCAGGAAGACCACGTCCTGGGCGAAGGCCCGCTTGAGGTCCTCGTCGACCATCGCGTTGCCGCCGAACTTGATGACGACGGTCTTGCCGTGGTGCCGGGTCAGCCAGGGCAGCGCCTCGATCAGGGTGCGGGCCTTGGGCAGCGCGGTGTGCTTACGGGCGCTCATGACGAGTACGCGCTGTTCTCGTGGACGTAGTCGGCGGTGAGGTCGTTGGCCCAGATGACCGCGGACTCGGTGCCGGCGGCGAGGTCGGCGGTGATCCGCACCTCCCGGTAGCGCATGTCGACCAGGTCGCGGTCCTCGCCCACCGAGCCGTTCTTGCAGACCCAGACGTCGTTGATGGCGACGTTGAGCTGGTCGGGCTCGAAGACCGCGGAGGTGGTGCCGATGGCGGAGAGCACCCGGCCCCAGTTGGGGTCCTCGCCGTGGATGGCGCACTTGAGGAGGTTGTTGCGGGCGATGGAGCGGCCGACCTCGACGGCGTCGTCCTCGCTGGCGGCGTTGACCACCTCGATGCGGATGTCCTTGCTCGCGCCCTCGGCGTCCCCGATCAGCTGCCGGGCGAGGTCGTCGCAGACCGTGCGCACGGCCTCGGCGAAGGCGTCCTGGTCCGGTACGACACCGGAGGCGCCGGAGGCGAGCAGCAGGACGGTGTCGTTGGTGGACATGCAGCCGTCGGAGTCGACCCGGTCGAAGGTGGTGCGGGTGGCGGCCCGCAGTGCCGCGTCGAGGCCGGCAAAGGGCACGTCGGCGTCGGTGGTGAGCACGACGAGCATGGTGGCCAGGCCCGGGGCGAGCATGCCGGCGCCCTTGGCCATGCCGCCGACGGTCCAGCCGTCGCCCTGGGCCACGGCGGTCTTGTGCACGCTGTCGGTCGTCTTGATGGCGATGGCGGCCTTCTCGCCGCCGTGCTCGCTCAGTTCGGCGGCGGCCCGCTCGACTCCGGCCAGCAGCTTGTCCATCGGGAGCCGGATGCCGATCAGCCCCGTGGAGGCGACGGCCACCTCGCCGGCGCTGTGCCCGTCGAGCACCTCGGCGACCTTCTCCGCGGTGGCGTGGGTGTCCTGGAAACCGAGCGGGCCCGTGCAGGCGTTGGCGCCACCGGAGTTGAGGACGACGGCGGAGACCGTGCCGCCCTTGAGGACCTGCTCGGACCAGACGACCGGGGCGGCCTTGACGCGGTTGGAGGTGAAGACGCCGGCGGCGGCCTGTCGCGGCCCGTTGTTCACCACGAGGGCGAGGTCCGGGTTGCCGTTGTCCTTGATCCCGGCGGCGATGCCCGCCGCCGTGAATCCCTTGGCTGCCGTCACACTCATGCTGTGGCCTCGCTCCGCTCGGCGCGGACGCATGAGCGTCGCACGCACCTCTCAACTGTTCCCTCGCTGCGCTCGCTCACGGCGCGACTCCGATCGTCGAAAGTCCGGTGGCCTCGTCGAGACCGAGGGCGATGTTCATGGACTGCAGGGCGCCGCCCGCGGTGCCCTTGGTGAGGTTGTCGATGGCGCTGATCACGATGACCCGGCCGGCCGCCTCGTCGTACGCCACCTGGATCTGCGCGGCGTTGGAGCCGTAGACGGCGGCGGTCGCCGGCCACTGCCCCTCGGGGAGCAGCCGGACGAACGGCTCGTCGGCGAAGGCCTTGTCGTACGCGGCCCGTACGACGGCGGCGTCCACGCCGGGCTTCGCCTTCGCCGAGCAGGTGGCGAGGATGCCGCGCGGCATCGGCGCCAGGGTCGGGGTGAAGGAGACGGTGACCGGCTCCCCCGCGACCGCGCCGAGGTTCTGGATCATCTCGGGGGTGTGCCGGTGCACGCCGCCCACGCCGTACGGGGACATCGAGCCCATGACCTCCGAGCCGAGCAGATGCGGCTTGGCGGCCTTGCCGGCGCCGGACGTACCGGACGCGGCGACGACCACGGCCTCGGCCTCGACGAGCCCGGCGGCGTACGCGGGGAAGAGCGCGAGCGAGACGGCGGTCGGGTAGCAACCGGGCACCGCGATGCGCTTGGACCCCTCCAGCGCAGCACGGCAACCCGGCAGTTCGGGGAGGCCGTAGGGCCAGGTGCCGGCGTGCTCACTGCCGTAGAACCGCTGCCAGTCCGCCGCGTCCTTGAGCCGGAAGTCGGCGCCCATGTCGACGACGAGGACGTCCGGCCCGAGCTCCTCGGCGACCGCGGCGGACTGGCCGTGCGGCAGCGCGAGGAAGACGACGTCATGGCCGGCCAGCACCTCGGCGGAGGTCGGCTGGAGCTCCCGGTCGGCCAGCGGGAGCAGATGCGGCTGCAGCGAACCCAGACGCTGCCCCGCGTTGGAGTGCCCGGTCAGCGCGCCGATCTCGACCTCCGGGTGCCCCAGAAGCAGGCGCAGCACCTCACCCCCCGCATACCCGCTCGCACCGGCCACTGCCGCTCGTACCGTCATGGACCCTCCTCCTTGATGGCATGACTATACGGAATACAGCAGTTTTATGCAATGCCCTGAGGTCGGGCCGCTCGGTCGCACCGGGGACCGGGGACCGGGGCCGCATGAGCGCTGAGTAGAGCACTCCACCTCGGCGAGGCAGGCTGTACCCATGCGGTCTCCCCTCCGCGCACCTTCTCGACCGGAAGCCGGCGGTCACGGCCGGGCCCTCTTCGCCGTCGCGCAGTGCGTGCCCTTCGCGATCGCCCTGCTCGTGGTGGGCATCGAGTTCTCGCCCGCGCACTTTCTGTACACGGGCCCGCTGCTCACCGCGACGCCGGCGCTGGCCGCGGTGACGATGGGGCCCAAGGGGACGGTCTCGGCGGCGTGTGTCGCGCTGGCCGTCAGTGTGGCCACCGCCACCCACAACCAGGCATGGGGCAGCCAGCAGGTCTACACCAACTTCCTGGCCATCTTCCTGGTGTCCGCGGCCAGCATCGCGACCAGCAGCGCCATGCACACGCGCCGGGCGAGCGAACTCGACCAGGTCCGCCGGATCGCCGCGGCGGCGCAGGAGGTCCTGATGCGTCCGGTCCCCGCCCGGCTGGGCCCGGTACGGGCGGCCGGCATGTACCTCGCGGCGGAGACCGGGGCGCAGATCGGCGGCGACCTCTACGAGGCCGTGCAGACCCGGTACGGGGTCCGGATGATCGTGGGGGACGTACGGGGCAAGGGGCTGCCCGCCGTGCGGGGCGCCGCCGCCGTGCTGGGCGCGTTCCGGGAGGCCGTGCACTACGAGGACGACCTCGTGGAGGTCATGAACCACTGCGCGGCCGCACTGCAACGGGAGAAGGCCGGGCCCGGTGCGGGCGACGCGGAGTCACTGGCCGAGGGGTTCGTCACCGCGCTGATCGCCCAGGTGCCCGACATGCCCGTCGTCCAGCTGGTCAACCGCGGCCACCCGCCGCCGCTCGTGCTGCGGCAGGGCGAGGTGCAGGCGCTGATGCCCGCCTCGCCGCTGCCGCCCCTGGGACTGGAGGACTTCATCACCGGCCCTCCCGCCAAGGCGGAGAGCTATCCGTTCCCGCCCGGCGACCGCCTGCTGCTGCACACCGACGGCGTGATCGAGGCCCGCGACCGCGACAACGGCTTCTTCGCCCTCCCCGAGGCCATGGAAGCGGCGCCCGCCTGCCCTCCGCCGGAGTTCTTGGAGTACCTGCACCAGGGGCTGGTCCAGCACACCAGGGGCCACCTGGCGGACGATGCCGCGCTGCTGGTCGTCGACCGGCTGGACGACCAGGCGCCCCGATAGCCGGCCCGGCTCCCGCGGACCGGCGGCGGGCCCGGCGGCGCCGGTGAGCGGGCCGGGGGTGTCCCGGCAGGCGGGGTCAGGAACGCGGGGCGTCGGGCTCGGCGGCCCGGGCGGCGTTCTTCTCCTTGATGCGCACGGCTTCCTTGCGGACCTCGGCCTGGGTGGCGCGCTCCTTCTGCAGCCAGTCGGGGCTCTCCTCCTTGAGCGCCTCGATCTGCTCCGTGGTGAGCGGCTCGGTGACCCCGCCGCGGGCGAGACCCGAGATGGACACGCCCAGCTTCGCCGCGACCACCGGCCGGGGGTGCGGGCCGTTGCGTCGCAGCTCCTGCAGCCACTCGGGCGGATCGGCCTGCAGGGCGTTCAGCTCGGTGCGCGAGACGACACCCTCCTGGAACTCGGCGGGGGTGGCCTCGAGGTACACGCCCAGCTTCTTCGCCGCGGTCGCGGGCTTCATCGTCTGGGCGGTCTTGTGCGACGTCATGTGTCAAGGGTATCGAGCGTGTGCACCGCCTCTGACCACGACCGGTAGCCTGGTGCGGTGACCGGCTCGGAAGAATCCCCCTCGTTCCGGCTCGCCTACGTCCCGGGAGTGACGCCCACGAAGTGGGTGCGGATCTGGAACGAGCGGCTGCCCGACATCCCCCTGACCCTCATCGGGGTGCCCGCCGCCGAGGCGTGCGAGGTCCTGCGGGGCGGCGACGCCGACGCGGGTTTCGTACGGCTGCCGGTCGACCGGGACGACCTCAGCGCGATCCCGCTCTACACCGAGACGACGGTGGTCGTGGTCCCCAAGGACCACCTCGTGGCGGCGGTCGACGAGGTCTCGGCCGAGGATCTGGCCGACGAGATCGTGCTGCACCCCCTCGACGACACCCTCGACTGGGAGCGCCTGCCGGGGCGGCCCGCCATCGAGCGCCCCGCCACGACGGCGGACGCCATCGCACTGGTGGCGGCCGGAGTGGGCGTGCTCGTCGTCCCGCAGTCGCTGGCCCGGCTGCACCACCGCAAGGACCTGACCTACCGTCCGGTCCTGGACGCTCCCGCCTCGCGCGTGGCGCTGTCGTGGCCGCAGGAGGAGACCACCGACCTGGTGGAGGACTTCATCGGGATCGTCCGCGGGCGGACCGTCAACAGCTCGCGGGGGCGCCGCCCGACTCCCGCGCAGCCCAAGGCCAAGCGCCCCGACACCGGCGGCGCGCGGCGCAAGCCCGCGGCCGGCAAGTCGGCCGGGAAGACCTCGCGCGGCACTGCCGGCGGTTCACGGGGCGGCGGCAAGCGCGGTAAGCCCCGCCGCCGGTCGTAGGGCCCGCCGCCGGCCGCGCCTCAGGCGTGCTGCGGCATCTCGTTCTTCAGCGTCGACCTGATCTGCTCGCGCAGTTCGGGGCTGTCGGTGTGGCCGTGGACGGAGACCGCGTGCTCGCTGGCGGCGCGGACCACCTCTTCCTCCTCACCGGAGATGACGAGGCTGCAGTTCGTCTCGCTCGGGAAGTCCCGGCAGTCGATCTTCTTGCGCATGGTGCACCTCCTCCTCTCCCAGTCTCGGCCCGTGGCGCCCGCCCTCCGCATACGGCGAATCCCGTATGGCGCGAGGGGTGACCGTGCTGCTGCAGTGGGAGATGAGCGGTAGTGAGACAAGAGGGAGAAGGCAAGGAGGTGGGAGGGATGGCGAGGGCCGCCGGGGCCGACCGCGGGAGCACTGTGGACGAGGGGCGTGTGCAGGAGTTCCTGGAGCGTGTGATCACCGACGGCGGGGCCGCGGTCGCCGGTCTGTGCACCTCGCTCGGCGACCGGCTGGGCCTGTACTCGGCCATGGCCGGCGCCGGTCCGCTCACCTCCGCACAGCTCGCGGAGCGCACCGGGCTCGTGGAGCGCTATGTGCGCGAATGGCTCGCCGCCCAGGTGGCCGGCGAGTACGTCACGCATGCGGCCGCCACCGACACCTACGAGCTGCCCGACGAGCACGCCGCGGTCCTCGCGGACCCGGGAGCGCCCACCTACGCCGCCGGTTTCTTCACCATGATGCAGGCCCTCTACGCCACCGAGGACAGCCTGATGGAGGCGTTCCGCACCGGTGAGGGCGTGGGGTGGGAGGAACACGGCCCGGCGCTGTTCGACGGCACCGCGGAGTTCTTCCGGCCCGGATACCGAGCCGCGCTGGTGCCGGAGTGGCTGACCGCGCTGGACGGCGTGGTGCAGAAGCTGGAGCGCGGCGCCCTCGTCGCGGACGTCGGATGCGGCTACGGCTACTCCACGACGCTCATGGCGCAGGCCTTCCCCCGGTCGCACTTCCAGGGCTTCGACTTCCACCGGCCGTCGATCGAAGCGGCCCGCGGCATCGCGGCCGAGCAGGGGCTGGACGACCGGGTCGGCTTCGAGGTCGCCACCGCCCAGGACTTCCCGGGCGAGGACTTCGACCTGATCACGTTCTTCGACTGCCTGCACGACATCGGCGACCCCGGCGGCGCGCTGCGGCACGCCGAGCACGCGCTCGCCGACGGCGGGACCTGCATGATCGTCGAGCCGAACGCCTCGGCGAACGTGGCGGAGAACGCCAACCCGGTCGGCCGGGCCATCACCGCCGCCTCGGTCGCCGTGTGCCTGCCGTCCGCGCTGGCCCAGCACGGTCCGCAGGCGCTGGGGAACCACGCGGGCGAGGAGGCCCTGCGGGACATCGCGGACGAAGCCGGACTCCACCACTGGCGGCTGGCGGCCGAGAGCCCGGTCAACCGCGTCTATGCCGTCGGGCGTTAGTAGCGCCTGACGCGCCCGGCCGGTCTTCCCCCGGCCGGCCGGGTGGCTTCCCCCAGGACCGCGGCGCCTCCCCGCCCCGCGGTCCTGCCTTGACTGCCCCCTACCCGCTCGTACGCTGGAGGTATGAATGCGGCGGCGGAGGCCGGGCTGCGACGCATTCTCGCCGTCGTGGACCTGCTGATCGATGCCGTCGACGAGGAGACCCTCGTCCCGGCGCTGCTTCCGGTGATGCTCTCCGCGGTCCCCGGCGACAGCATCATCTGGTCGCCCCGCGCCGGCGCCGCCGACCGGCCGCTGACCCTCCCCGCCGATCTGCTGAGCCAGGACGTACGGGACGCCTTCGCCCGTGAGGCGGCGACCGACTCGCTGGTGCGGCACACCACGACGGGACCCGGTACACCGATGCGCCGCTCCACGCTGCAGACCCGCAGCGAGTTCCACGCCCTCGCCGTCTACACCGACGTCTACCGGCCCTTCGGCGCCGAGCAGCAGCTCGCGATGTCGTTCCCGGCCGGCTACGCCGAGGGGGTGCCGCGCAAGGTGTGCATGGCGATCAGCCGCAGCGGCGGCGACTTCTCCGACGACGACGTGGCGGCCGCCGCCCTGTTGCGCACCCGGCTCAGCCACGCCATGGACCGGCTCGCCCCGCCGCGCACCGTCCCGCCCCTGATCACCCGCCGGGAATCCGCCGTCCTGACCCTGCTCGCCCGCGGGCTGAGCAACCAGCAGATCGCCCGCCGCCTCGCGATCAGCCCGCGCACCGTCGACAAACACCTGGAGCACGCCTACGCGAAACTGCGGGTCAGCAGCCGGGTCGAGGCGGCGAACGCATGGCTGGCGCGGGGAGCCACGGCGGTACGGCTCGGGCCGTAGACCGCGCGACCGCGCACCGGCCCGGTCGCCCGGCGGCGCCGGACCGTCAGCGGGGGACGGCGCGCCGGCGGTAGCTGACCTTGTCGTGCTGGACCCGGGTGACCTCGACGGTCAGCTGCCGGTCGGGGCCGAGGGGGAAGTGCGCGGTGCAGCGCACCGCCGCGGACGGCACGGGCCTAAGGTCGCCGAAGCACCGCACCGCGTCGGGCCCGTGACGGAACGGCAGGGTGAGCTGGCCGCTGACGCTTCTGGCTATCTCGGTGCGCAGCACGGTGTGGGTGCCGCCGTCGACCTCGCTGGTGGCTTCGCGGTCGCGCAGCCGGGCGGCGGCCAGGGCGAGGGCTCCGGCCGCCAGGAGGCAGGTGACGATGCCGATGACCAGGCCGAGGGTGGCGCCGCGCCGCTGGGGGTGTGCGTGCACCGCCGTCAGCCCCGGGGCCCGCGGGGGCGCCGGCGGTGGGCGAGGGCTCCCCAGCCGGCCGCGCCCAGCAGCAGCGCACCGCCGAGCGCCGTGGTGACCGGGCCGTTGCCGGCGGCGCCGCCGAGGCCGGTGTGCGAGCCGCCCTGCGGAACGACGTCGTCGGCACCGCCGGGCGCATCGCTACCGCCGGAGACACCGGTACCGCTGGAGACGCCGGCGCCGCCGGAGACCTCGGCACCGCCGGAGACATCGGCGCTGTCGGAGACGGTCACGGTGCCGGAGAAGGCCTGCCGGCCGTCGGCACCGCTCTGCTGGTCGCCGGATGCGCCGTGCGCCGCGGGGCCCGGTCCGCTGCCCGCCCCGCCGCAGGTGACGGTGACGGGGTACGTACCGGGCGCGATGCCCTGCGGCATGGTCGCGGTGCCACCGAACCGGCCGTCGAGGGGGGACAGCGGCACGGCCGGGATGTCCGCGCCGCCGAAGCCGGCCTCGGCCGACTCGCCCCGGCAGTTGCCGCCGTCGTAGACCGTGAAGGCGGCGCCGGGCGCCACGGTGGCGGGCTCGACGACCACCGGGTGCGAGGTGTCCGAGGCGGGTGTGGCGCTTTTGACGGCGCCCTTCACCGCGTTGCTCACCGCATCGGTGACGGCCCCGGTGGCGGCGTCCGCTCCCCCACCGTCGCCGCCGCCGAAGAGCAGGAGGGTCACCGCCAGCGCACCGGCCGCCAGCGCATACAGAGGAATGTGGCGTATGTGCATAGAACGAGACAAGCGCCCGGCCGGGGAGTGCGCA
The DNA here is from genome assembly GCF_056436545.1 of Streptomyces sp. NPDC043738. Taxonomy (NCBI): domain Bacteria; kingdom Bacillati; phylum Actinomycetota; class Actinomycetes; order Kitasatosporales; family Streptomycetaceae; genus Streptomyces; species Streptomyces sp. NPDC043738. Next base: position 367,558 of record NZ_JBWKCJ010000004.1, read on the forward strand.
CCTCGATGGCGCGCCGCCCGCGGGGCCGCGCACCGGGGCAACGGCGCTGCGCACGCTCTTCCCGCAGGTCACACGGGCGCGCCCGCCCAAAGCGGCCGAGCCGGCGGGATGGGCTTTCCGGGTGGCGCGCGGCTCAGGCCTCCAACTGGAGGTCCCACCCGCCGGAGCGGCGGGTCAGGGTGGTCACCGACAGCGGCTGGACGTCGATGCGCCAGTACGAGTACGGCGGCGCCTGGAGCGCGTAGACCAGGGCGGCGCGGACCACGCCGGGCTCGGCGACCGCGAGCAGGCCGTCGGCGTCCTCGGCCGGCCGGGTGTCCAGCCAGCCGCCGACGCGGGTGATGAAGGCCACCAGCGACTCCCCGCCGTGCGGAGCGGAGCCCGGGTCGGCGAGCCAGGTCTCCACCGCGCGGGGCTCGGCGGCGGTCACCTCGCCCAGGGTGCGGCCGCGCCAGCGCCCCATGTCGCAGTCCCGGAGCGCCGGTTGGGCGAGCGGGCCGAGGCCCAGCGCCTCGCCGGTCTCCCGGCAGCGGGCCGACGGCGAGCAGTAGCGCAGTTCGGCGGCGGCCAGGCGGCACAGCACGGGGGCGGCCCGCTCGGCCGCGTGCCATCCGGCGGCGTCGAGCGGGCGGTCGTCGTCGAACCGCGTCGCGAGCAGCGAGGAGCTGCGGGCCGCGGCGAGCAGCTTGAGTCGAACGCTCATTCGCCGATGGTAAGAGCAGGGCCGCCCCGCAGGCTCCTGTTGGTCAGATCACGATAGGACCGGGGTCGACCAGTCCGAGCGTCATCCACTGTTCCGGCGCCACCAGGGGCCGGAAGCCGACCTTCTCGTACACGCCGTGGGCGTCCTTGGTGGCGAGCGTCAGCCGGCCCAGCCCGCAGGGTGCCAGGTGCTCGGCTATCGCCTCCACCAGGGTTGTGCCCAGGCCCCGGCCGCGGTCGTCGCGGCAGACGTAGACGTCGCACAGCCAGGCGAAGGTGGCGTGGTCGGTGACGACCCGGGCGTAGGCGACCTGGCGGCCGGAGACGGTCTGGTACAGACCGAAGTTGAGCGAGCCCGCGACGGCGCGGTCGTGCAGCTCCCGGGGGCGGCCCTGGGCCCAGTAGGTGTCGGTGGACAGCCAGTGGTGCACCAGGTCGGCGTCGAGGCGGGCCGGGTCGCAGCTGAGCTCGTAGCCGTCGAGGGCGTGATCGTTCATGCCGGGAGGTTCGCAGAAGAGCCGGGGCCGCGTCGAACCACTTGACGCGGTGAGCGGAGCGGTGCCCGGCCCGCCCGCCGCGCTGCCGCGGCCCGCCCGCGCCCTCAGCTCGCCGGCACCCCCACGTCCTCGCAGGCCGTGCGCAGCCTGCGGACGCCCTCCGTGAGTTCGCCGATGCCGGCCGCGGCCGCGAAGCTGATGCGCAGATGTCCGGCCGGCGGCTCGGCGGGGAAGTACGGCCGGCCGGCCGCGACGGCGACGCCGGCCCGCAGCGCCGCGCCGGTCAGCGCCGCCTCGTCAATGCCGTCCGGCAGCCGCAGCCAGAGGTGGAATCCGCCCGGCGGGATGTGCAGGCCGCCGGGCCGTCCCCGGTCCCTGCCGTACTCCGTCCCGGGTCCGGGTCCGTGCTCGACCAGCGCGGGCAGCCGCGTGCGCAGGGCTGCGGTCAGCGCGTTGCGGCGGGCGGTCAACTCGCCCGCGACCAGCCGCAGATGGCGGGACCAGGCGGGGGATCCGACGAGTTCCAGGGCGGCCTCCTGCAGTGGCCCCGGGACGAAGAAGTTGTCGACGACCTGGACGGCGCGCAGCCGGTCGAGGACCGGGCCGCGGGCGGCGAGGACGCCCACCCGGAGGTTGGGCGAGGTGATCTTGGTCAGGGAGCGGATGTGCACGACCGTGCCGTCGCGGTCCTCCGCCATCAGCGTCGGCGGGAGCGCGGGGGCGTCGCCGTGGCCCAGCAGCCGCGCGAAGTCGTCCTCGATCACGAACGCGCCGGCCGCGCGGGCCACCCGCAGCACCTCGCGCCGCCGCTCCCCCGCGAGCACCGTCCCGGTCGGGTTCTGGAACAGCGGCTGGCAGACGAAGAGCCGCGCGCCGCTGGCGCGGAAGGCGTCGGCGAGCAGGTCCGTACGCACCCCGTCCGCGTCCATCGGCACGGGCACCGGCCGCACGCCGGAGGCGCGGGCGACGGCGAGCATGCCCGGGTAGGTCGGGGACTCCACGAGCACCGGAGCGCCGGGCGCGGCGAGCGCGCGCAGCGCGGCGGTCAGCGCGTTCTGGCCGCCCGCGGTGACCAGGACGTCGCTCGCGGCGAGCGCGCCGCCGGGGCCGCCGATCTCCCGCGCGAACCAGGCGCGCAGCTCCGGCACGCCCTCGACCGGCGGCCGCCCCCAGGCGCCCGGCCGGCGACCGGCCCGGGCCAGTGCGGCGGCCAGGGCCCGTTCGGGCTGCAGACCGGGGTGGAGGTAGCCGCCGTTGAGTTCGATCACTCCGGGGGCGGGTGTGGCGAGCGTGGCCAGCACGCCGGAGGCGTCGACGCTGCGCGGCACCTGGTCGGCGGCCGGTTCCGCGCTCAGCGCGATCTCCTGCCAGGAGGTGTCGACCGGCCGCGGCGCCTCGGAGCGGGGCCGGGCCCGGAAGGCCCCGGCGCCGGGACGGGTGACGACCAGACCCTCGGCGGCCAGTTCGGCCAGCGCCCGGGAGACGGTCACCGGACTGACCCGATGCCGCTCCACGAGTACCCGACTCGACGGCAGCTTCTCACCTGGGGAGTAGCGGTCCAGCTCCCTCCGGAGGGTCGCGGCCAGCTCAGCCCCACTGCTACGCTCTTGCATGAGAGCACACGATAGCGCTACTACCCCGACTGCGATAGCGGTCGACGTCCCGCCCGCCGCCGGCCAGGGTGCCCCGCCCCGCGCGTCCACCGACGCGGGTGCGGCAGCCCCCATCGCCGACCGCGCCGCGGGCACCCGTGGCGCCCTGCTCGCCGCCCTCGGCGTCGCCGCCTTCTCGTTCACCTTCCCCGCGACCGCCTGGGCCCTGGAGGGCATGGGCCCCTGGACGGTGGTGATGCTGCGCAGCGTGCTGGCCACCGCGCTGGCCGGCGGCGCGCTCGCGGTGTTCAGGGTGCGCGTTCCCGAGCGCCGCCACTGGGCGGGGATCGCGGTCGTCACGGGCGGTGTGGTCCTCGGCTTCCCGCTGCTGACCACACTCGCCCTGGAGACCTCCACCACCTCTCATGCGGCCGTGGTGATCGGCCTGCTGCCCCTGGCCACCGCCGCCGGCTCCGTCATACGGACCGGCGCCCGGCCCTCCCGCACCTTCTGGATCGCGTCGCTGATCGGTGCCGCCGTCGTCATCGGCTTCACGGTGCAGCAGAGCGGCGGGGCGCCGAGTCGCGGCGATCTGTTCCTGTTCGCGGCGCTGCTGGTGTGCGCGGCCGGCTACACCGAGGGCGGCCGGCTGGCCCGCCACATGCCGGGCTGGCAGGTCATGGGCTGGGCACTGGTGCTGGCGCTCCCGCTGACGGCGGTGGGCACGGCGGTCGCGCTCTCGACCGAACCGCTGCGGCTGACCGCGCACGCGGTCGGCGGGCTGCTGTGGCTGGCGATCGGCTCGCAGTTCCTCGGGATGGTCGTCTGGTACCGGGGAATGGCCGCGATCGGCATCGCCAAGGCGAGCCAGCTCCAGCTCGCCCAGCCGCTGCTGACGTTGGTGTGGTCCGTCCTGCTGCTCGGCGAGCAGCTGCCGCCGGCCGCACCCGCGGCCGCACTGGCGGTCCTGGCCTGCATCGCCGTCACCCAGAGAGCACGGGGGTAGCTGCCGCGAGGGCACAGGGGTAGCTGCCGCGAGGGCACGGAGGTGTTGCCGCCCACCGGGAGGCACGACACGAACGCCACCCCCGGGGAGACACGACGCGAACGCCGGCCCCTGGGGAGGCACGACGCGAGCGCCCCCCGGGGGGGGCACCGAGCGAACGTCACCCCTGCGGGCACCGCGCGAACGCCGCCCCGGGGAGGCACCGAACGCACGTCAACCCTGCGGGCACCACGCGAACGCCGCCCCGGGGAAGCACCGAACGATGCCGGCCCACCGGGGGGGCGCCGCCCATCTGCTCTCCTGGCCGGCCCAACTGCCCTCCCGGCCGCCCCACCTCCTCTCCTGCCCCGCCCACCCCCCTTTGGGGGTGGGCGGAGGGGAATTTACGAGCGGCCTTCCAAGGTGCGCCCCCCGCCTCCGGACGTAAACTTGCCGCGATGGCACGTACCGCCGTCCGGGCCGCGTCAGGCCCGTCAACCGTTGGAATCGTTGGCCGTTCAACCGCTCGGCCGTCGCGTCGTCGGCCGTACGGGTCGCATGGCCGCCCGAAGCGTGGAGGACCCCTGATGCACGCGACCAAGGGCGACCGGCTGGTGGTGCACGGCAGGACCGTGGGACATCACGACCGGGTCGTCGAGATCATCGAGGTACTGGGGACGAACGGCGATCCGCCGTACCGTGTCCGTGCCGAGGACGGACACGAAGCGATCATGTCGCCCGGCCCCGACTCGGTCGTCCGGCACGCGAAGACCTCCGACATCGACCCCGGCCGGTAAGGCACCGCATACGGATTCCGCGACGGCCGTGGCGGAAGGTCGCTACGGCCGTGTCGGGCTGCCGTAGTGATCGCGTACGACCCGCGCCAGCGCCCCCGTCCGGTCCCTGGCCACCTCCTTCGCCGAGAAGTAGACATGCCCGCCGACCTGCGGGTGGGCGCGGGCGAAGGTGAGGTGCCGGGAGAGTTCGGCCGGGTCCTTCCAGGCCGCCGGCTCGCTGCTGCCGGCCTTGTAGAGCGCCTCGCCGATGTAGAGGTCGACGCCGGTGCCCTCGACGGTCCGTGACCACCAGGGCACCAGTTCGGCGTAGTCGGCGCCCGTGGTCCCGAGCGGCCAGTAGACCTGCGGCACGATGTAGTCCAGCCAGCCCTCGCGCACCCATCGGCGGGTGTCGGCGTACATGTCGTCATAGGTCTCCACCCCGGCCCGCGTACGGGAACCCTGCGGGTCGGTGCTCTGATTGCGCCAGACCGCGAACGGGCTGACGCCGAACCGCACCCGGCGCCCGGTCCGCGCTCCCCCCTCCTGTAGCCGCTGCGCCGTCTCGAGGACGAGCCGGTCGATGTTGTCCCGCCGCCAGTCGGCCCGGTTGTCGAAGTCGCCGCCGTAGGTGTCGTACGCCTCGTCGTCGTCGAAGCGCGCGCCGGCGACCGGATACGGATAGAAGTAGTCGTCGAAGTGCAGTCCGTCGACGGGGTAGCGGGCGACCGCGTCCAGCATCGCGTCCTGGACGAAGCCGCGGACCTCCGGCAGCCCGGGGTCGTAGTAGAGCTTGCCGCCGTACGCGACCGTCCACCACGAGTTCCGGCGGGCCGGGTGGCCGGCCGCCAGCCGCTGCGGATCGGTGTGGTGGGCGATCCGGTACGGGTTGCACCACGCGTGCAGTTCGAGCCCGCGGCGGTGCGCCTCGCGGACCGCGAAGTCCAGCGGGTCCCACCCGGGGTCGCGGCCCTGCTGCCCGGTCAGCGACTGGGCCCACGGCTCGTACGGGGAGGGCCACAGCGCGTCCGCGGTGGCGCGCACCTGGAAGAAGACCGTGTTGAGCCGGTGCCTGACGGCCGAGTCGAAGTGGGCGCGCAGCTCGCGCTGTTGCTCGGCGGGGGAGAGTCTCGCGCTGGAGGGCCAGTCCAGGTTGCCGACGGTCGCCAGCCACATGCCCCGCATCTCGCGCCGCGGCGCACCTGCCGAGGGCGCCGCCGCCGCACCCGGCGCCAGCAGCGAGGAGGCCGCGCCGAGCGCGGCCACCGCGAAGCCCCTTCGTGTGATCCGTCTCATCAAAAGTCCCCAGCTTGTCCGTTTCATCCTGTCCTGAGGGCTCAGAATGCCCGCCCCGGCGGCCGTAGCACAGCACCGCGCGGAGTAACGTCGGGGCCGAGGCGGGCGTCGGACCCTTACGGCGTACCGCCGGTCCTGAAGAACAGCGAAAGGCACGAGGTGACGGACTCATTTGCCGACATTGCACGCGTCGGAGTGGTCGGTTGCGGCCAGATGGGCGCAGGCATCGCCGAGGTGTGCGCCCGCGCCGGGCTGGACGTCATGGTCGCCGAGACCACCGGCGAGGCTCTGGAGCTGGGCCGCACCCGCTTGACCAACTCCCTCGGCAAGGCCGCCGAGCGCGGCAAGATCACCGTCGCGGAGCGCGACGCGACACTCGACCGGCTCAGCTTCACCACCGACCTCGGTGAGTTCGCCGACCGCGATCTCGTCATCGAGGCCGTCGTGGAGAACGAACAGGTCAAGACCGAGATCTTCCAGGTCCTCGATCAGGTGATCACCCGGCCGGACGCGATCCTGGCGTCCAACACCTCGTCGATCCCGCTGGTGAAGCTGGCGGTCGCCACCTCCCGCCCCGACCAGGTCATCGGCATCCACTTCTTCAACCCCGCCCCGGTGCAGAAGCTGGTGGAGCTCATCCCCGCCCTCACCACCGGCGAGGAGACCATCAAGCGCGCCGAGGCCCTGGTGCAGGACGTGCTGGGCAAGCACGCCATCCGCGCCCAGGACCGCTCCGGCTTCGTCGTCAACGCCCTGCTCATCCCGTATCTGCTCTCCGCGATCCGGATGTTCGAGTCGGGCATCGCCAGCCGCGAGGACATCGACAACGGCATGGAGATGGGCTGCGCCCACCCCATGGGCCCGCTGAAGCTGTCCGACCTGATCGGCCTGGACACCGTGGTCTCGGTCGCCGACTCCATGTACCACGAGTACAAGGAACCCCTCTACGCCGCTCCCCCGCTGCTCCAGCGCATGGTCGACGCCGGCCGCCTGGGCCGGAAGTCGGGGTCGGGGTTCTACTCGTACTGAGAACGGGATGCTCGGGAGGAGTGCCCGCCCGCCGCTCGGGGGAGTTCCGGCGGGCGGACTCCGGGCCGGCGGGCGCCCATCCGCCGGCTCCGGTTCCCCGTGGGGAGTTCGAGTCAACTCCCCCGCGCGTGGACACGGAAGCGTGTGCGGGGACCCGGCGGGGGTGCGCGGTTCACACCCCGTGCGCATGCCGCCCCGCCGTCACCCGCGGTCACTTCACACGGGGTGTGAAGTGCAGACCCGCATCTGCCCACCGCACACGCTCCCGCCCTTCGGCGCAGCGCAGTTGACTGAGGCGCGTACGCACGACGAAGTCGCTGACCGAAGGAATGAGGAGCGGACCGTGACCGCCCACCCCGAACCCGACCTGACCCCCGCCGACTTAGCGGAGCTGAGGCGTCTGCTCGACGTACGCACCGCCCGGGTCGACGGCCAACTCGCGCTGCAGGCGCAGCGCTCCGAGCAGAGCGCGCGTGACGCGGACGAACTGACCGCCCGCGTCACGCGGCTGGAGAGCACCCGCTGGCCACTGCCGTCCCTCGCCGCACTCACGGGACTCGCGGCACTGGTGGTCGCCCTGTGGCAGGCGCTCGGCCGATGAGCCCGCCGCGGGGGGGGGGGGGGGGCGCCCCCCCCCCCCCCCCCCCGGCCGCCCAGGCCCCCCCCACCAGGTGGGCGGGGGGGCAAACCCACACAGGACCGAGCCCCCCCCGAGACCGCGCCCCCCCCCATTCCCCCTCCCCCCCCCTCCCCCCCCCCCTCCCCCCCCGCCCCCCCCCCCCCCCCCCCCCCCCCCCCCCCCCCCCCCCCCCCCCCCCCCCCCCCCCCCCCCCCCCCCCCCGGCCGGCCCGGTCCCCTCAGCCCAGGTGGATGTGGTGCAGCATCAGCAGGGCCGCGGCCATACCGGCGGCCGGCACCTCCCCCCGGCCCACCATGTCGGGCACCAGCTTCAACGGCACCCACTCGCGCCGCTCGGACTCGAAGTCGTCCTGCGGCAGGCCGAGGTACTCCCCCTCGTCGGACCAGTAGATGTGATGCCGGGCGTCGGTGAGGCCGTTGGACGGCTCCACGGTGAGCAGGTGCCGGAGCGGGCCGGGGCGCCACCCGGTCTCCTCCTCCATCTCCCGCGCGGCCGCGGCCGCGACGTCCTCGCCGTCCTCGACGACCCCGGCCGCCAGCTCCCATCCCCAGGTGTCGGTGATGAACCGGTGCCGCCACAGCAGCAGCACCTCATGGGCGGCGTTGACCACCGTGGCGACGGCGACCGGCCGCATCCGGATCAGGAAGTGGTCCAGGTGACGGCCGTCGGGCAACGCCACATCGGCCAGATTGACCCGGAACCACGGGTTCGCATAGACGGGCTTCTCGCTGAGATTGTTCCACCGCACGTAACTGCCACCTTCCGCTGTTGGACCGGCAAGGTGACACGTGCCCGGTCAGAGCGGAACGCGCAGCACCTCGTCGATGAGTTCGGCCGCCTCGTCCGTCGCGGAGCTCCCGGTCTCCGCCAGATGCTCGCGTACCGCCCGCAGCCGGTCCCGCAGCCGTTGCGACTCCATGCCCCGGGCCTGCTCCGTCATCTGGGCCGCGTTGGCCACGGCCCGGTCCGCATCGCCCTGGCGCAGCTCGATATGGGTGAGCATGGCCAGCCGGTGGACCCGGCCGCGGTCGTGTGCGGGGGTGTCGACGGCGGCGTCCGCCTGCTCCCGGGCGGCCCGCAGGTCACCGAGGCTGAGGAGTGCCTCCGCCACTTGTACGTTCACCAGGCCGGGCTGCACATAGCCCGTCTCGGCCGGCTCCAGCCCGGGCCGGATGCGCTCCGCGGCCGCCTCCGCGCGCCGGATGCACGCCAGTGCGCTGGCGCCGTCGCCGAGCCGGGCGTAGGACTTGGCCTGCATCGCGTAGAGGTCCGCGGAGAGCGCCGGGGTGATCTGCGGGCCCGCGGCCCGCAGCGCGGCCTCCGCGAAGGCGACCGCCTGGCGGTACTCCCGTACGAAGAGGGACTGGTTGACCAGCAGCGCGATGACGTACGCGCCGAGGCCGCGGTCCCCGCTGGCCTTCGCCAGCCGCAGCGCCTGATGGAAGTAGCGCTGGGCCAGCCCGAGGGCGTCGGAGTCGTAGGCGCAGATGCCGGCGACGGCGACCAGGCCGCCGGTCGCCCGGTGGAGCTGACGCCCCGTCGCGTCGCTGTAGCTGCCCCGTAGCAGCGGCGCCGCCTCGGCGTTGAGGAATCCCACGATGCGCGCTCTGGTCGCGATACCGCCCGCCTTGCGGTACATCTGCTCGTAGTGGGTGCGCGCGGCGCGCAGCATCTCGATGTCGGCGAGGCCCACCCGGGTCAGCCCGTCGCGTGAGACATCGCAGTCCTCGGGCGGGTTCTCCCACTCCCATACGGGGATGACCGCCGAGGTGCCGGTGAGCGCGGGGGCGGCGAGCACATGCGGCCGCTGCTGCTCGTCGGACCGCCACAGCGCGGTCGCCCGCTCGACGAAGCCGGACAGCGGGGTGTCGGGGGCGCTGTGGCGTCCCGGGCGGCTCAGTCCGATGTCGTCGAGACCGACCGGCCGGTGCAGCCGTTCGCCGAGGACCTCGCAGATCAGGTCCGGAACCTGTCCGCGCGGCCGCTGGCCCTTCAACCACCGGGCCACCGCGGTGTGTTCGTACCTCAGCACCATCCCGCGCTGCCGCCCCAGGCGGTTGATCCGGGCGGCCAGTCCGGCGTGCGAGATGCCGGCCTCGTCGAGAATCGCATCGAGCAGGGTATTGGGCTCCACAACGGCCTCCCGGTGAGCGGGCCCGTCGTGGGGCTCCCCGCTCATGGCCTTGTCGACTTCACCACTCCGCCAGTCGAGCGTAGTGAACCCCGCTTCACACGGGGTGTGAAGTGCCCCGGGGCGGGCGCGGTCCCAGGCAGTACAGGCCGGGCGCCCCTTCGGACCACGTGACCTCGCGTCCGTCCGCCGCGCAGCCCCGCAGCATGTAACCGATCACGTCGTCGAGACCGGAGGCGACCTCGTCCGCGGAGAGCACGCCGCTGGTGGCGAGCCCGGCGAAGCCGTGCAGGGTGGTGAAGAGCGGCATCGCGATCCGTTCGACGGGCCCCTCCCGTACGTCGCCGCTGCGCTGCCCGTCCGCGGCCAGTTCCACGGCCATCGCCGCGAGCCGGTGCGCGGCCGCGATCAGCGCCTCGGACGCCTCCGGCTCGTGCTTGACCGTGTACATGAGGTCGAGGAGCGCCGCGTTGGCGGTGGCGAAGTCGACGTAGGCGCGGGCGAGCGCGCCGAGCCGCTCGGCGAACGACTCGCCGGCCGCCGCCTGGGACGCGGTCAGGGCCGCGTCCATGCGTTCGAACCCGGTGAGCGCCAGCGCGTCCAGCAGCGCCTGCTTGTCCTTGAAGTGCCGGCTCGGCGCGGCGTGGCTGACGCCGAGGTCCCGGGCGAGTTCCCGCAGGGACAGGGCTCCCGGACCCTTCTCGCGGAGCGTCTGCTCGGCGCGGTCCAGCAGCGCGGCGCGAAGGTCTCCGTGGTGGTAGCGACGAGTCTGCATGACCGCCATCCTAGCGTCGATGTATTCACTGGCTACATTGTTGTCATTGACATCATTGTTGACGCTGCCTACATTGGGGGCATGGCTCACACACCCACCTGGAACGCAACCCGCCTCCCCGACCACACCGGCCGCACCGCCGTGGTCACCGGCGCCAACAGCGGGCTCGGCCTCGCCACCGTCGACGCCCTCGCCCGGGCCGGCGCGCATGTCGTGCTCGCCGTACGGGACGTCAGGCGCGGCGAGGAGGCCGCCGCCAGCGTCAAGGGCACCAAGGGCACGCTCGAAGTGCGCCGCCTCGACCTCGCCGACCTCGCCTCCGTGCGCACGTTCGCCGAGTCCTGGCGGGGCGGACTGGACCTGCTGATCAACAACGCCGGAGTGATGGCCGTCCCGGAGTCCCGCACCAAGGACGGCTTCGAGATGCAGTTCGGCACCAACCACCTCGGCCACTTCGCGCTGACCAACCTGCTGCTGCCGCACCTCACCGACCGCGTGGTCACGGTGGCGTCCATGGCGCACAAGGCCCCCGGCACCCGCGTCCACTTCGAGAACCTGGACCTGACCGGTGAATACACCCCCTACCGGGCGTACTCCCAGTCCAAGCTGGCCAACCTGCTGTTCACCCTGGAACTGCAGCGCCGCCTGACCGCGGCGGGCTCCCCCGTGCGCGCCCTCGCCGCGCACCCCGGCTACGCCGCCACCAATCTGCAGAGCCACGACGCCAGCGCGGTCCGGCGCGCCCTGATGCGGATCGGCAACAGGGTGATCGCCCAGGACAACAGGGCCGGCGCGCTGCCGACGCTGTACGCCGCCACCCAGGACCTGCCCGGTGCCGCCTATCTGGGCCCCGACGGGTTCGGCGAGATGCGCGGCGGGCCGACGATGGTCAGCAGGTCGGCCGCGGCCAGCGACCCGCAGAGCGCCAAGCGCCTGTGGGAGGCCTCCGAGGAGCTGACCGGCGTCGGCTTCCCGTCGCCGAGCGGCGAGAAGGCCGCCAAGGCCGCCGCGGAAGACGGGCACTGACCGGGGCCACGAGGAGCGTACGGCCGGGACCGGCGGGGGCCAGGGCAGGTCGGCCCTGATCCGTCGGCCCCCTAGGAGGCGCCCCTGCCGGTCCCGCGCCCGCCGAGCGACAGCGAACGCCGCCCCGCCCCGGCCGCCCGGGCCGGCGGCCGCACCCGGTCGTTGCAGAGCATCAGCAGCGCCACATCGTCCGTCAGCCGCCCGCCGGCATGGCGCAGCAGCGCCTCCCGCACCTCGTCCACCATCCCGGACGGCACGGGGCCGCGGGGCGACTCGGACGCCTCGACGCTGCCGCGCAACGCCTCCGCCAGCGGGAAGAACTCCCCCGCCGCGTCCCGGGCGTCCACCGCCCCGTCGGTGTGCAGGAAGAGCGCCGCACCGGGCTCCAGCCGACCGCACCGCACCGCGGCCAGCTCCTCCGGCAGCGGAAACAGCCCCAGTGGCGGCATCGGATCGGCCGGGGCGACCAGGGCGACCGGCGCGAGGGCCTCGCAGTCGATCCGATACGGCCATGGATGCCCGCAGTTCAGCGCCGTGACCGTCCCGTCCTGCGCGACCTGCACCAGCAGCAGCGTCACGAACTCCTCCGCGAGCGGGCTCGCCGTCTCCGCACCGCCCCCCGGCTGCTCGACGCGCCCCCGCTCCCGCAGATGCCGCTGGTGCGACAGCTCCAACCGGCGCAGCACACCGGGCAGTTCGGCCTCGTCGTGCACCACCTCGCGGAAGCTGCCGAGCATCGCCGCGACCATGCCCATGGCCGCCAGCCCGTGCCCGCGCACATCGCCGATCACCGCCCGGACGCCGTGCCGGGTCCCCACGACCTCGTACAGGTCCCCGCCGACCACCGCGCCCTCGCTCACCGAGAGGTGATCGGCCGCCAGCGCCAGCCCGTCGATCCGCGGCGGCAACGGCCGCAGCAGCACCCGCTGCGCGGCCGCGGCGACCTCGCGGGTGCGCTCCAGCTCCCGCACCAGCCGCAGCCGCCGGCCGGCCGTCAGATAGCTGGCGCCGATCACCGCGAGAATCGCACCGCAGGTCAGCACGCGGGTGCCCGGACCGGCCCCGGGTCCCTCCCCGCCGAACGGCACGAGGGCGAGCAGCGCGCACCCCCCGCCCAGCAGGACGCACTGGCGGCGGCCGGTGCCCGCGCAGGCGATGGCCGGTGCGGCGGCGAGGAGTTGCAGCAGCTGACCGCTGGTCGGGTGGTAGAGCTCCCAGCCCACCACGCCGAGCACCCACAGGCCCGGCAGGACGAAGACCGTGGCCCGCCGGACACGGGCCGCGCCGGCGCGCGCCGCGCCCCGCGTCCACGTTCGGATCATGCCGTTGGTCCCCCTAGGGCCCGTCCGATGGGTCATGGCCGGCCCGCGGCGCCTGGCACGGGCACCCCGCGGCGTTGCCGAAGAGTCCCGAGAGCTTCGTCATCGAGACGCTCCGGCGCCTTGCGATGCGCCGCACCGGACGCCGCGGCCCTTCCGACCCTGGCCCATCGGACAAGCCCTGGCCGGTGGCCCCTTGCAGGTGTTGCGCCGATCGGTTCGGCCCGCCTGCAGCGGTCACGCGGGCCTCATCGACCTCGTCGATTCTCGCGACGTTATGTGGCCATCCCGCGACGATAGGTAAATAACCACTCGATTGGGTGATGGTGCAGGGGTCCGTCGGGTTCCTCGCCCCCGCCCCGGTCCCCCACAGGCACCACACCGCCCACCCACCGCAGAGCGAACCCCCGCACGCGGAAGGGGCGAGGGCGCGGAAGGCTCTCGCCCTCCGCGCCCTCGCCCCTCAACACAGGCAGGCGGTCCGCTCAGCCGCGCAGCACCGCACCGGTCCGCTCCACGGCCACGGCCACCGCCGCGTCGCGGGCGACCGTGGCCTCCTCCGCGGTCAGCGTGCGGTCCGCGGCGCGGAAGCGCAGCGCGTACGCCAGCGACTTCTTGCCCGCACCGAGCTGCTCGCCGGTGAAGACGTCGAAGAGCCGCAGCGACTCCAGCAGTTCGCCCGCACCGTCGCGCAGCGCGCTCTCGACGTCCGCCGCCGGGACCGAGCCGTCGACGACCAGCGCGACGTCCTGGGTCGCGACCGGGAACGCCGAGATCTTCGGCGCGCGCAGCGGGCCGGCACCGGCCCGCTCCAGGCGGTCCAGGTCGATCTCCATCGCGCACGTACGCTCCGGCAGCGCGAGCGACTTGATGACGCGCGGGTGCAGCTCACCGGCGTTGCCGACGAGGACCTCCTCGCCGTCGACGAGGGCGAGCAGCGCCGCGCACCGGCCCGGGTGGAACGGCGCGTGCTGGTCCTGACGGACGATCAGCTCGACGCCCGCCTCCCGCGCGACCGTACGGCCCGCCTCGATGGCGTCCGCCCAGGTCCCGGGGCGCGCCTCGCCCCACCAGCCGGCCTGCTCACGGCCGCCGGCGAGCACCACGGCGGCGCGCCGCGGCTGCTGCGGCAGGGAGGCGTCCAGCGAGGCGATCTCGTCGTCGGTCGGCCGGCGGTCGACGACCAGCCGGCTGGCCGGCTTCTCGTCCCCGGTCGCCCGGAAGACCGGCCCGGTCTCGAAGAGCGCGAGATCGTGCGTGCCCCGGCCGTAGTTGCGGCGCAGCGCACCGAGCAACCCCGGGATCAGGGTCGTACGGAGGTCGGGCTCCTCGTCGGACAGCGGGTTGACGAGGGTGACCGCGGCGCGCCGCGGGTCGTCCGCCTCGATGCCCAGCTGGTCCAGGACGTGCGAGCCGGTGAAGGGGTAGTTCAGCGCCTCGACGTAGCCGGCGCCGGCCAGCGCCCGGCCGACCCGGCGGTGCAGCCGCTGACGCTCGGTCAGCCCGCGACCGGCCGGCGGCTTCGGGAGCGTGGAGGGCAGGTTCTCGTAGCCCTCCAGCCGGATGACCTCTTCGGCCAGGTCGTTGGGGTTGCCGAGGTCGGGCCGCCAGGACGGCACGGTCACGACCAGCTCGTCCTGCCCGTAGACGTCGCAGCCGACCTGCTGGAGGCGGCGGACGACGGTCTCCCGGCCGTAGGCGACGCCGGCGACCTTGTCCGGGTGGTCGGCGGGGATGGTGATCGTGCGCGGCCCGCGGGGCGAGACGACCTCGGTGACGCCGTCCTCGGCGGTGCCGCCGCCGAGCAGCACCAGCAGGTCGACGGTCCGCTGCGCCGCGGCGGACGCGGCCTCCGGGTCCACGCCGCGCTCGAAGCGCTTGGCCGCCTCCGAGGACAGCTTGTGCCGGCGGGCCGTACGGGCGATGGAGATCGCGTCGAAGTGCGCGGCCTCCACCACGATGTCGGTGGTGCCGCGCGGCTGTCCGGTCTCCGGGTCGATGACCGGACCCGCGATCTCCGTGTTGGCGCCGCCCATGACACCCGCGAGGCCGATGGGGCCGCGGTTGTCGGTGATGACCAGGTCCCCGGCGTCCAGCACCCGCTTGGTGCCGTCCAGGGTGGTCAGCTGCTCGCCGGGGGTGGCGCGCCGGACGCCGATCGGACCGTCCACGGTGGCGCGGTCGTAGGCGTGCAGCGGCTGGCCGAGCTCCAGCATCACGTAGTTGGTGATGTCGACGGCGAGCGAGATCGGGCGCATCCCGGCCTTCTGCAGCCGGCGCTGCAGCCAGATCGGGGAACGCGCCTCGGGCTCCAGTCCGGTGACGGTGCGGGCCGTGAAGCGGTCGCAGCCGATGGGGTCGGAGACCTTGACCGGGTAGCCGGCGGAGTTCGGCGGCGGCACGTCCAGCAGGGCCGGGTCGCGCAGCGGCAGTCCGTAGGCGGTGGCGGCCTCGCGGGCGACACCGCGCATCGACAGGCAGTAGCCGCGGTCCGGGGTGACGGCGATGTCCAGCACCTCGTCGACGAGCTCCAGCAGCTCGATGGCGTCGATGCCCACCTCGTACTCCGGCGGCAGCACGATGATGCCGCCCGAGCCGTCGTCGCCCATGCCCAGCTCGTCGCCGGAGCAGATCATGCCGTGCGACTTCTTGCCGTAGGTCTTGCGCGCGGCGATCTTGAAGTCGCCGGGCAGCACGGCGCCCGGGAGGACCACCACGACCTTGTCGCCCACCGAGAAGTTGCGGGCGCCGCAGACGATCTCCTGCGGCTCGCCGGTGCCGTTGGCGTCGCCGACGTCGACCGTGCAGAAGCGGATCGGCTTCTTGAAGCCCTCCAGCTCCTCGATGGTCAGCACCTGACCGACGACGAGCGGGCCCTTGAGGCCCTCGCCGAGCCGCTCGACGGTCTCGACCTCCAGGCCGACGGCAATGAGCTTGGCCTGTACGTCACGGCCGGACTCCGTCGCCGGCAGGTCGACGTACTCCCGCAGCCAAGAAAGCGGGACCCGCATCAGATCTCCATCCCGAACGGCCGGGTGAACCGGACGTCGCCCTCGAACATGTCGCGCATGTCTTCCACGTTGTGCCGGAACATCAGCATCCGGTCGATGCCGAACCCGAAGGCGAAGCCGCTGTACTTCTCGGGGTCGACACCGCAGGCGACGAGCACCTTGGGGTTGACCATTCCGCAGCCGCCCAGCTCGATCCAGCCCTCGCTGGAGCAGGTGCGGCACGGGCGGTCGGGGTTGCCCACGGACTCGCCACGGCAGACGTAGCAGACCATGTCCATCTCGGCGGACGGCTCGGTGAACGGGAAGTAGTTCGGCCGCAGCCGGGTCTTCATGTCGGGGCCGAACAGCGCCCGGACCATGTGGTCGAGCGTGCCCTTGAGGTCGGCCATGGTCAGGCCCTCGTCGACAGCGAGCAGCTCGATCTGGTGGAAGACCGGGGAGTGCGTGGCGTCCAGCTCGTCGGTGCGGTAGACCCGCCCCGGGCAGACGACGTACACGGGCGGCTCGCGGTCGACGAGCGTACGGGCCTGCACCGGTGAGGTGTGGGTGCGCAGCACGACGCCGCTCTCGTCGCCCTCGGTGCCGTTGCCCTGGACGAAGAAGGTGTCCTGCATCTGGCGCGCCGGGTGGTCGGGCACGAAGTTCAGGGCGTCGAAGTTGAACCACTCCGCCTCGACCTCGGGGCCCTCGGCGACCTCGTAGCCCATCGCGACGAAGACGTCGGCGACCCGCTCCATGAACGTGGTGAGCGGGTGCCGGGCGCCGGCCGGGGTGCGGTCGTAGGGCAGCGTGACATCCACCGCCTCCTCGACGAGCACGCGCGCGTCGCGCTCCGCCTCCAGCTCCTCCTGACGGGCCTTGAGCGCCTGGTTCACCCGGCCGCGGGCCTGGCCGACGCGCTTGCCGGCCTCCGCCTTGGCCTGGGGGGGCAGGGCGCCGATCTCGCGGTTGGCGAGGGCGAGCGGCGAGGTGCCACCGGTGTGCGCGATCTTCGCCTGGGCGAGCGCGTCGAGGTCGCCCGCGGCGGCGATGGCGGCCAGCGCCTCGTCCAGCCGGGCGGCGATCTCTTCCGGTTTCAGGGCTTCGACCTCGACAGGGTCGTACGACTTATTGGGTGCGGACATCTCTTCCCGTGCTTCCGGTGGACTGGCTTGGCTTGGCTCGCTTCGCCTCGGCTCCTCGATCACAAAGGTCGGATGCCGAGCTCGCGCTGTGCCCGCGATGCCTGTGCGCCAAAGGTGCCAAAGGTCAAGTCTAAGGGGGACGGGCAGCGCGACCGGCCCGCGCCCCTGCGGGGCGCCCGCCGCGGAACACTCAAGCCAGGAAGGCCGGCGTCGCGACGGGCAGGCTAAATCGGAACTGCGCGCCGCCGGCCGGGGCCCGGCCGACCGTGATCGTGCCGCCGTGCGCCTCGACGATGCCCTTGACGATGTACAGGCCCAGGCCCGTGCCGCCGCGCTTGCTGCCCCGCCAGAAGCGGGTGAAGACGCGGCTCATCGACTCCTCCGGAATACCGGGGCCCTCGTCGCTCACGGTGACGCTCGTCCCCTCCGTGCTGGTCGCGTCCGTCGCTGGTCCGACCTCGATGGTGACGGTTCCCTCGCCGTGGCGCACCGCATTTTCCAGCAGATTGCCGAGCACCTGGTCGACCTTGTCCGGGTCCGCCCACAGATCCGGCAGCGGCCCCCTCATCCGGATCAGGAAGCGGTCCGGCCGCTGGCCCGCGGTGGTCTGCGCCTGGACGTGCCGGCGGACCGCGGCGATCATGTCGACGCGCTGCCGCCGGACCTCCAGCCGCCCGGAGTCGATCCGGGAGATGTCCAGCAGTTCGGCGATCAGGCGGGTGACGCGGTTGGCGTCGGCGTCCACCGTCTCCAGCATCAGCCGCTTCTGGTCGTCGGTGAAGCGTTCCCACTTTTGGAGGAGGGTGGCGGTGAACCCCTTGACGGAGGTCAGCGGGGAGCGCAGTTCATGGGCGACGGTGGCGATCAGCTCGGCGTGGCTCAGTTCCGTACGCCGGCGGGCCTCGGTGCCGCGCAGCGCGATCACCAACCGCTGCACGGGCCCGGTGGGCCGGCTGCGGACGTAACGGGCGGAGACCAGCACCTCGCGGCCGCCGAGCAGCAGATTGCGCTCGGGCTGGCCCCGGCGGATGGCGAGCCCGCCATAGGGGTCGGTGATCCGCCACCAGCGGCGGCCCTCGACGTCCTGCAGCGGCAGGGCCTGTTCGAGGGGGCGGCCCAGCGCGTCCTCGGAGGCGATTCCGGTGATCCTGGCGGCCGCGGCGTTGAAGCAGACGACCCGGCCGGTCTCGTCGGAGACGACCAGGCCGTCGGGCAGATCGTCGGGGTCGAGTCCCGCACCGTACGCTTCCGGCCCGGTGGCGGGCGACGGTACGCGCCCGGTCCCGCCGGCCGGACCGCCGTCAGTGGCGACTGTGATGCCGGAAGTCCTCACACCCATCCCCGTTACCCCCTCCCGGGCCCCCGGCACGCAAGACTACTAGCTCGCCTCGGATGTGCCGGGACGATCCGCGGTACGCCCCTCAGGCGGGTGACACCGCGCGGCAGCCGCCGGGGCTGCGCTGGGCGCGGGCGGAGGCGTAGAGGCAGACCGCGGCGGCGGTGGCGAGGTTGAGGCTCTCCGCCTTGCCGTGGATGGGAACCCGTACGACGGCGTCCGCGAGCGCCCGGGTCTCCTCGGGCAGGCCCCAGGCCTCGTTGCCGAAGACCCAGGCGGTGGGCCCGCCCATGGAGCCGGCGTCCAGCTCGGCGTCCAGGTCGCGGTCGCCCGCGCCGTCGGCGGCCAGGATCCGCACACCGGCGGTCCGCAGCCCCTCCACCACCCGCTGGACCGGTACGCCGACCGCCACCGGCAGGTGGAAGAGCGAACCGACCGAGGCGCGTACCGACTTGGGGTTGTACAGGTCCACCGAGGCGTCGGTCAGCACGACCGCGTCCGCACCGGCGGCGTCCGCGCACCGCAGCACCGTACCGGCGTTGCCGGGGTCGCGGACGTTGGCGAGCACCGCGATCAGCTGCGGGCGGGCGGCGAGGATCTCCTCGAACGGCGAGTCCAGGAACCGGCAGACGCCGAGCAGGCCCTGCGGCGTGACGGTCTGGGAGATGTCCGCGACGGTCCGGTCGTCGGCGAGGTGCACCCGTACGCCGGCCGCGCGGGCCGCCTCGACGATCTCGGCGTGCCGCTCGGCGGCCTCGGCGGTGGCGAACAGCTCGATGAGCGTGGGCGCGCCGTCGACGCGGTGCGCGATGGCCTCCCGTACGGCCTGCGGGCCCTCGGCGATGAACCGGCGCTCCTTGCCGCGGAAGGCGCGGCGGGCCAGCCGCCGGGCGGCGGTGACGCGCGGGGAACGCGGGGAGATCAGCTCGGGGGTGCCCATGGGCGGCGGCTCACTTCTGTCGTTCGGTGCGTGCGGGGACGGGGGCCGGTCCGTCGGCGCCCGGTCCGGAAATGCGGCGGACCCGCAGGCCGGGGCCTGCGGGTCCACGTCACAACGTCGTCAGGCTGGGGTTCAGGCAGCCTTCGGGGCGTTGACGTCGCTCGGAAGCGCCTTCTGAGCGGCCTCGACGAGCGCGGCGAACGCGTTCATGTCGTTGACCGCGAGGTCCGCGAGGATCTTGCGGTCGACCTCGATGTTGGCGGCCTTCAGACCCTGGATGAAGCGGTTGTAGGTCATGCCGTTCTGGCGGGCAGCGGCGTTGATGCGCTGGATCCACAGCTGACGGAAGTCGCCCTTGCGCTTCTTGCGGTCGTTGTAGTTGTAGACGAGGGAGTGGGTGACCTGCTCCTTCGCCTTGCGGTACAGGCGCGAGCGCTGGCCTCGGTAGCCGCTGGCCTGCTCGAGGATCGCCCGGCGCTTCTTGTGGGCGTTGACTGCCCGCTTGACGCGTGCCACTTGTTAACTCCTTGTAGCGGGGTCGTGGTTGTCGTCACACGACCCAAGTCGATTGTGTCCCGGTCGAAGTCGCGCGCCCCGATCGTCGAGGGGCGCGGCGGCTCACTTGCCGAGAAGCTTCTTGATCTTCGCGGCGTCGCCCGGGGCCATCTCGGCGTTGCCGGTGAGGCGACGCGTCACGCGGGACGACTTGTGCTCGAGCAGGTGGCGCTTGCCGGCGCGCTCGCGCAGCACCTTGCCGGAGCCGGTGACCTTGAAGCGCTTGCTGGCACCGCTGTGCGTCTTGTTCTTCGGCATGCGCCGTTCTCTCCTCGTCAGTGGCGCTCCCACCGGCACGGACCGGCTAGCGGGAGCGTCAGATGTATCGGTTGGTATCCGGGGCGGGTGCCCCGGCATGAATCCGGGGCTCGCCCAGAGATCACGCCTCGGCGGGCTCCTCGGCGGGCTCCTCCGCGGGAGCTCCGCCCTGGCGCTCCGCCTTGCGGGCGGCCTGCGCCTCACGGGCCTCGGCCATCGCCTCGGTCTTCTTCTTGTGCGGACCGAGGACCATGATCATGTTTCGGCCGTCCTGCTTCGGGTTCGACTCGATGAAGCCGAGCTCCTCCACGTCGGACGCGAGCCGCTGCAGCAGCCGGAAGCCCAGCTCGGGGCGGGACTGCTCGCGACCACGGAACATGATCGTGATCTTGACCTTGTCACCCTGCTTGAGGAACCGGACGACGTGACCCTTCTTGGTGTCATAGTCGTGCGGGTCGATCTTCGGCCGGAGCTTCATCTCCTTGATGACCGTGTGCGCCTGGTTCTTGCGCGCCTCACGGGCCTTCATGGCCGACTCGTACTTGAACTTTCCGTAGTCCATGAGCTTGCAGACCGGCGGACGGGCGTTCGCCGCCACCTCGACCAGGTCGAGGTCGTACTCCTGCGCAAGCTCCAGGGCCTTGGCAAGCGGCACAATGCCGACCTGCTCGCCACTGGGACCGACGAGTCGCACCTCGGGGACGCGAATCCGGTCGTTGATGCGGGGCTCGGCGCTGATGGATCCTCCTCGGTAGCACCACGCGACGGCCTGGCGGACTGCCGCGTAACGTCTGTTCGGTGTGACCAACCGCGCCGGTACATGCAAAACGCCCCGGACGGGACACAGGCGGGGCTCCACATAGATCTGGAGCACCGCCGCGAAGTCTCCGCGGGGCGCAGCCGGACCGTTGACCCGCCAACCTGAGGTCGGTCGGGTGGGAGATCGGAGCCTCCACTTGTGGGCCGGTCACATGCGTGTCCGGCCGGTCGGAACACCAGAATACACGAGTCAAGGGGTGGCCCCCACTCCTGTGCGGGCACCGGTGGCGGCGCGGAAGCGCTCCGCGCCGTTGACGACACTCCCGGACGCGGGGCCGTCGGGCACTGCCCATAGGCTGGAGCCGACCCCTCAGCAGGAAGAAGCCCGAAGACATGAGCGACCAGACCCCGCAGCAGCCCGACGCCGCGAGCGCGGCGCAACCCGACTTCGACGCCATGACCCGTGACATCGCGGAGGTGCCGGCGGTCGAGGTGATCACCACGGTCGCGGTGCATCTGATGAGTTCGGCGGCGGTCAACCTGGGGCTCGCCGAGGACGGCGCGGCGCACAAGGACCTCGACGAGGCGCGCAAGCTCATCCAGGCGCTCGCCGGGCTGGTCACCGCCAGCGCCACCGAGATCGGCTCGTACCACGCGGCCCCCCTGCGGGACGGGCTGAAGTCGCTGCAGCTGGCGTTCCGTGAGGCGTCGGTCGTGCCGGACGAGCCGGGGCAGGGTCCCGGGGAGAAGTTCACCGGCCCCGTTTACGGCTGAGCCGCGGATCTCCGCACCGCACGACGGGCCCCGGCCGGGAGACGGCCGGGGCCCGTCGTGCGTGCGTGCGCGGGTGGCGCCGGGCCTCAGGGCCGTCCGCCGGGGCCGGTCGCGGGCTCGGCGGGCATGCCCTCGTCGGCGACGATGAGCGGCTCGTGGGGCGGATGGGTGACCTGATGGACCGCGGCCGCCAGGGCGCCGCCGATCAGCGGCGCGACGATGAACAGCCACAGCTGGGTGATGGCCGCGCCGCCCGCGAACAGGGCCGGGCCGATGGACCGCGCCGGGTTCACCGAGGTGCCGGTCAGCGGGATGCCGACCAGGTGGACGATGGCCAGCGCCAGGCCGATCGCCAGTCCGCCGAAGCCGAGCACGGCCACCTTGTGGGTGGCCGCCAGCACCACGAAGACGAACAGGAACGTCATCACGATCTCGATGACGAAGGCACCGCCGAGGTTGATGTGCACCGCCGAGCGGTCGCCCCAGCCGTTCGTGCCGAAGGCCCCGTGTGTCTGCAGGCCCGGGATCTGCGTGGCGACCAGGAGGAGCACCGCGGAGCCGACGATGGCGCCCACGATCTGGGCGATCCAGTACTCGACGGCCGTACGCACCGTGATGCGGCGGGCCAGCAGCATGCCGAGCGTCACCGCGGGGTTGATGTGGCATCCGGAGATCGGGCCGAGGGCGTAGGCCAGTGCCAGCATCGTGAAACCGAAGGCCAGGGCGATGCCGAAGGTGCCGATGTACTCGCCGGCCAGCACCACCGAGCCGACGCCGAAGAAGACCAGAAGCAGCGTGCCGAGGAACTCGGCCACGACGACGCGGGTCAGAATCGTGGAGGTCGCCGCCTCCGTCTCGGATTTCTCCATGGGGCTCTCCTCGCGTGGATCTTGAGCTCTCCTCGCATTGTGCGGCCCTGGAGACGACCTCGCCCGTCGGGCGGCCCCGGGCCCGGGCCGGATGCCGGGCCCCGGGGCGGTGGATCAGCGCCGGAAGAGGGGTTCCCCGGCCGTCGTGCCGCCGGGCGGCAGAAGGGCCAGGTCCAGGCCCCGTACGAGCCGGGCGCGCAGCACCTCGTCGGTGGCCAGCGACCGCGCCAGTCGCTGGGCGACCTCGGCGGTCGGTGCCCCGGCGGCGAGGCCGAGCGCGAGCGTGCCGTCGGTCTCGTCGGACGGCGCGAGATGGGCGACGAGCACGGCGGGCTCGGCGGCGAGCAGGGCGCGCAGCGCGTCGGTGACGGCCGGGTCGGCGAGCGGGTCGGCGGTCGTACGGCCCTCCGCGAGGGCACGCAGCGCGGGGCCGGTGAGCTGGTAGGTGACCGGGCCCGCCAGGTCGATGACGAGGGTGTCGGCCTGCTCGTGGGAGGCGGCCAGCAGCGCCTGCCGGAGCGGAACCGCCACCGGGCGGGCGTCCGGGCGCCAGCGCTGGAGCGTCTCCATCGACGTGAAGGCGGGCAGCGCGCGGCGGCCGTCCGGGGCCTGCAGCGTGGGGACCGCCATGTCGCTGGTCTTCTCCCGGCGCAGGCCGTCCGGGCCGGTTTCGACCTCGCCGAGGAGGGCGACGACCGGGACGAGTACGCGGGCGCCGGACAGCGCCGCGAGGAGCTGCGGCTCGGCGCTCCGGTCGTCGTCGTACGCCGCCAGGGCGGCCGCCAGCGCGGGGTCGGCCGAGCCGTCGTCGTCGGAGAAGCCGGGATCGGGGATGTTCTTCTGCACGTCGGCGAGCGTATCTGCCGGCTTGCCGTGCCGTTGCGGGCCGGGGGCCTCAGGCGCGGGTCCGCCAGATGAGGGCCGCGGCGGCGACGAGGGCCAGGCCGATGGCGCCGGCGGTCCAGGGGAGCCAGTCGACGGGGCCGGCGGTGGGGTCGTCCTTGGTGGGGCCGGGGCCGAAGTAGCGAGCGCCATAGGCGGCGGGGGACGGCTTCTGGGGGGTGGGCTTGAGGGCGGGGGCGGCCTTGAGGGCGGCGGCGGGGTCGATCAGGCCGGCACCGTAGTCGTCGTCGCGGCCTCCCTCGGGGGAGTCCTGGGCGGTGGCGGTGAGCAGGCGGCGGATCTGGGCGGGGCTCAGGTCGGGGTGGGCGGAGCGGACCAGCGCGACGGCGCCGGAGACGAAGGCGGCGGCGGGGCTGGTGCCCCAGCCCGAGACGTAGGCGCTGCCGTTGCCGGCCATGGCGATCTCGTCGCCGGGTGCGCTGACCGTCGCGTACCAGTGGCGGGTGGAGAAGTCGGCGCGTTCACGCTGGTAGTTGACGGCGGTGGCGGCGATGACGCCCGGGTAGGCGGCGGGGTAGGAGACGCGGTTGCCCTTCTCGCCGCCGTTGCCCGCGGAGGCGACGACGGGGATGCCCTTGCCGAGGGCGTACTGGATGGCGGCGTCCTCGCGCGGTTCGGGGTGTGCGGACTCGCTGTCGTCGCCGAGCGACATGCTGATCACGTCGGCGCCGTGGTCGGCGGCCCAGCGGATGCCGTCGGCGAGCGCGCCGGCCTTCTCCGTGCGGGCCCGCCCGCGCTGCGGATCGTTGTCCTCCAGGATCACCCGGACCGGGAGGATCCTGGCTTCGGGGGCGACGCCGAGCACGCCGTCCCGGCGGCCCTGGCCATGGCCCCGGCCGGCGATGACGCTGGCCATTCCGGTGCCGTGCCGGGCCCATGCCGCGTCCCCCGGGCCGGCTCCGAAGCCGATCAGGTCCTTCTCCGGCAGGACCTGGCCCTCCAGGTCGGGGTGGTTGGCGTCGACTCCGGTGTCCAGCACGGCGACGGTGACGCCCGCGCCCTTGGTCGTACGCCAGGCCTGCTGGGCGTGGACGGCCTGAAGGCCCCACTCCTGGGCGCGGATCACATCGGCCCGGGCGGGCACGGAGGGCAGCACGGCGAGCGCGGCGGAGGCCAGCGCGACGGCGGCGCCGCGCAGCATGGTCTTCGTCATGGCGAGGACTCCGTGGTGTGCGAGGAGATGCCGGACGCGGTGCGGAAGTCGGCCGCGATGCGGTCCGCGAGGTCCTTGGCGTCGTGGCCCAGGCCGGACTCGGCCGGGGCGGTGGTGGCGCCCGGCCGGACCGCGGCCTCGGCGGACTGCGGTTCGGACACGGCCCGGCCGTCGGCGAAGCCGGAGACGGCGAAGACGATCACCGGGATGTCGGTGAGCACCCGGACGGTCCAACTGGCCCGCTGGGCGCGCCCGAAGTCCTCGGCCGGGGTGCCCTCGGCGGCGTACGGCAGCGGCATCAGGTCCGTGCGGCTGCCCAGGCTCTTGGTGCTGAAGCGGGTGTTGAGGGCGATCATTCCGGCCGCGTCGGCCTTGGCGGTCTGCGCGCCGACCGTGATGACGCTGGAGCGGGTGGCGTCGAGGTACGTGGCGCGCAGCAGGCGGACGCAGCCCGCCCCGGCGAGCGCCTCGGCGAGCGGGCGGTCGTAGGCGCCGGTGCAGCCGCTGTCGGGGGCGACGGCGATCCGGGTCCAGGTCCGGTCGGCGCCGCCGGGGCCGACGCCCAGGCCGTCGACGGTGCGCGGGAAGAGCGTGTCGACGGGGGTGTTGCGCCAGGCGTCGCGGCCCGCGGCGAAGGCGGCCTCGGGGGTGGGCGGGGCGTCGGCGGAGTCGTCGGTGAGCCAACTGCCGGCCGCCGCACCGCCGATGAGGCCGATGCCGAGGACGAGGCAGGCCGCGACGGCGGCCAGCCGGGCGCCGGGGCGGCGGCCGGCCGAGGGCCGCGGCCGGGGCCGGGCGGGCATGCCGGGGACGGCTCCGGCCGTCTGGTGCGGCAGGGGCCGTTGGGGCCAGGGCGGCTGCGGTGGACGCTCGGCCGCGTGCGTCGGCGGCTCGCTGCCGGGTGCCGCGGACGGGGTGGCGGAGGCGGGCTTGCGGGCCCGCGGCGGGGCGCCGGGCTCGCCGTTGCCGTTCCACAGCTCCTGACTGTTGGCCAGGTGGAAGGCGGCGGTGTCCCGGAAGGTGTCCGGGCGCCGGGGCGGCGGTGCGGCGGGTGCCGGGGAGCCGGGCGCGTGGTGCGGGCCCTGGGGTGGCGCGGCGGGCGGCGCCGGGGGTGGTGCGGTGGGCGGCGCCGGTGGTGGCGCGGTGGGGCGCGGCGGGACGGCGGGGGGCGTGGGCCGCTGGGGCGGTGTGGGGTCGGCAGGGGGCTGCGCGGCCTGCGCCCCGATGGGCGGGGCGGGCGGCGGGCTCGGGACCCGGCGCAGCACGGTCGTACGGGGGTCGGTGTTCGGCGCGGGCGCCGCGGTCACCGGGGGCTGCCGATCGGGGCCTCCCCCGCTCGAACGGAGTGGAGAGCTTGGGGAAGGCCGCGGGGGTATGGGCGGGATGTGCCGCGCATCGGCGAAATCGGCGTCGGTGCTCACCCGCGCTCCCCCTTGCGCCGTGTCCCCGGACCCGATCCGCAATCGGGGCAGGGTGGCTGGTATCCGGACAACACGCCGCTGACCTGCTGGTTGCGGTGTCGGGCCACTCTAAGGGCTGGCGCCGTCGGCGCTCCAACCCTCCCCCAGGCTCCGAATGAGCAGGGGGTACCCCCGGTCGCCGCCATGTCCGCTCTGTCGCGATCTCTCCCCTACCCAGTGGTAAAGAGGTCTGGCAGGCTGCGGGCCATGTCCCCGCACACCGCCGACACCCATGGCGACAAAGCCCGTTACGACCGGGCCACCGCCCACCTCGACGCACCGCTGGCCGTCGTCGACCTGCAGGCCTTCGACGCCAACGCCGCGGATCTGGTGCGCCGCTCGAAGGGGAAGCCGATCCGGGTGGCGAGCAAGTCGGTGCGCTGCCGGGCCCTGCTGGAACGGGTGCTGGCGCGGGACGGATTCGCCGGGATCATGAGTTTCACGCTGGCCGAATCGCTGTGGCTGGCGCGTTCGGGCTTCCCTGACGTGCTGCTGGCGTACCCGTCGGTGGACCGGGCCGGCTTCGCCGAGCTGACCGCCGATGCCGCGCTCGCCGGCGCGGTGACGGTGATGGTCGACGATCCGGCGCAGCTCGATCTGATCGACGCGGCGCGTCCGGACGGCGCCCGCGGCGGCGAGGAGGTGCGGGTGTGCCTGGAGCTGGACACCTCCTTCCGGCTGCTGGGCGGCGGGGTGCGGGTCGGCGCGCGGCGCTCGCCGCTGCGGGCGCCGGCCCAACTGGCCGCGCTGGCCCGGACGGTGGTGCGCCGCCCCGGGTTCCGGCTGGTGGGGCTGATGGCGTACGAGGGGCACGTGGCGGGTGTGGGCGACGAGGTCGCCGGCAAGCCGGTGTTCTCGCGGACGGTCCGGGTGATGCAGGCGGCGGCGCGCAAGGAGCTGGCGCGGCGCCGCTGGGAGGCCGTACGGGCGGTGCGGGCGGTGGCCCCGCGGCTGGAGTTCGTCAACGGCGGTGGGACCGGCAGTGTGCAGCACACGGCGGCGGAGGCGGCCGTCACCGAGATCGCGGCCGGATCGGGGCTGTATGTGCCGCGACTGTTCGACAACTTCCGTTCGTTCAGCGGGCGGCCGGCGGCGCTGTTCGCCCAGCCGGTGGTGCGCCGGCCCGGTCCCGGCGTGGTGACGGTGCTGGGCGGGGGCTATCCGGCGTCGGGGGTGGCGGGCGCGGACCGGCTGCCGGTACCGCATCTGCCCGCCGGGCTGCGCTACGACCCGCAGGAGGGGCCCGGCGAGGTGCAGACGCCGCTGCTGGGGCCGGCCGCGGACCGGCTGGCGATCGGCGACAAGGTGTGGTTCCGGCACGCCAAGGCCGGTGAGCTGTGCGAGCGGTTCGACCGGCTGCAACTGGTCGACGGGGACGAGGTGGTGGACACAGTGCCGACGTACCGCGGGGAGGGCCACGCCTTTCTGTGACCGGCGCGGGCCTCCCCGGGTACGGATCGGTGCGGTCAGTACACGGTGTCCTGCTGGTCGGGGATCACCGAGCCGTCGGCGCGGTGGACCGGACCGAGCGTGCCGTCCGGCCGGGTGTAGCCGGCGGTCGCGCACGGGTACGGGTCGGCCTGACGCTTCTTGGGCTCGATGAACATCGGGTTGACCAGCCAGCGGTGATCGCTGTTGTCGTAGGCCCGGCACATCAGCTCGGGCTTGTTGCGGTTGATGGCCAGGTGTCCCGCGGTGGCGTCGCCGACGAAGGTCACATCGGTCTCGGCGTCGCCCGCGGCGAAGGCGGGGCGGTGCGCCCGGTCCTGCTGCCGCCAGGCCTTGGCTCCCTTGACGTGGAAGATCTCCTGGTTGATCCAGCAGCGCTTGCCGTCCATGTACGTCAGGACCTCGCCGTTGGTGTCCTCGACGTCGCCGCAGCCCTGGACTCCGGTGGTGAGCCTGCCGTCGCGGACGAGGTTGCGGATGCCGATGACGTGGTCGCGGTCGATGCCCACGCCGGGCGCCCAGGCGCGTACCAGCGGCTCCGCCGAGGCGGAGACGATGTAGACGTCGAAGCCGGCCTTCTTGAGGGTGCCGATGAGGTCGCGCTGCTGCGTGTAGTAGCGGACGTAGCCCTCCATCGTGTGCGTGCCGACCTTCTGCTCCGTGCCGATCGGCGCGGCGAGGTTCTCGGCGCGCGCGGCGCGGGCGAAGCCGGTCAGCCGCTCGGGGCTGTGGCCGGCGAACAGCTGGGTGATCCAGACGTACTCGGGGACGGTGCGCCGGTGGTTCCACTCCCCCTCGAACGCCTTCTTGCCGGTGGAGGTCTCGGCGTCCTGGTAGACGTCGAGGATCTCGTCGGTGCAGTCGGTGTCGGTCGACGTCGGCAGCGGACGGCCGGCGGGCACGGAGGTGCCGCAGGCCTTGGTGAGCGCGCGGGCGGCGTCGTCGGTCAGCCACTTGTTGGTGGCCTTCCAGCTCGCCGGGCGCAGCACCTTGTCGTGCCGGAGCATCCAGGCCAGCGTGGCGTCGGAGATGTCGTTCTTGACGACGGTGTTGTCCCAGTCGAAGGTCGCGACCGGTCGCGCGCCCCCGCTTCCGGAGCAGCTGCCGCGCTCGTCGATCATCTTCTGCAGCTTGGCGTGGTTGTCGCCGTACCAGCCCTTGGACACGTGGAGGGTGGGGCAGTGGCGCGGGGCCGGCCCGGCGGTGGCCGTCTGGGCGACCGCGACGCCGCCTCCGGCGACGGCGAGGGCGGCACAGGCTGCCAGCCA
The DNA here is from genome assembly GCF_056436545.1 of Streptomyces sp. NPDC043738. Lineage (NCBI taxonomy): Bacteria > Bacillati > Actinomycetota > Actinomycetes > Kitasatosporales > Streptomycetaceae > Streptomyces > Streptomyces sp. NPDC043738. Next base: position 396,185 of record NZ_JBWKCJ010000004.1, read on the forward strand.
GCGACGCTTGTTGAGCATGGAACGCACTCCTGTCGAACGAAGAACCGAAGGCGGACGCTAGCGCATGGCGGCCGGGCGTCGAGCGACGTCCGGCCGCCGTGGCGCTTGCCTGGAGGTGAACAACAGGCGGCTTACAGCGGGGTGACGTACGCTCCCGCGATACCGCCGTCGACCAGGAATTCGGCGGCGTTGACGAACGAGGAGTCGTCGCTGGCGAGGAAGGCGACCGCGGCGGCGATCTCCTCGGGCTCGGCGAACCGCCCGACGGGGACGTGCACCAGGCGGCGCGCGGCGCGCTCGGGGTCCTTGGCGAACAGCTCCTTGAGCAGCGGGGTGTTGACCGGCCCCGGGCACAGGGCGTTGACCCGGATGCCCTCGCGGGCGAACTGCACGCCCAGTTCACGGGACATCGCCAGCACGCCGCCCTTGGAGGCGGTGTAGCTGATCTGGGAGGTGGCGGCGCCCATGACGGCGACGAAGGAGGCGGTGTTGATGATGGAGCCGCCGCGGCCGGTCCGCTCGAACTGGCTCTGCATGTAGGGCAGCGCGTGCTTGCAGCACAGGTAGACCGAGGTCAGGTTGACCTCCTGGACGCGCTTCCAGGCGTCCAGGCCGGTGGTGAGGATCGAGTCGTCGTCGGGCGGCGAGATGCCGGCGTTGTTGAAGGTGACATCGACCGAGCCGTAGGTGTCGAAGGCGGTCTTGTAGAGCGCCTCGACCTGCTCGGAGTCGGTCACGTCGACCTGGACGAAAGTGCCGCCGACCTCTTCGGCGGCGGCCTTGCCGGCCGTCTCGTCGATGTCGGCGCAGACGACGTTGGCGCCTTCGGAGGCGAGCCGGCGGGCGGTGGCCAGGCCGATGCCGCTGCCGGCCCCGGTGATCACGGCGGTACGGCCGACGAGGCGGCGGCACACTGCGGTCTGGTCGGTCACTTAGCGCTCCTCTGTGCTGATGAAGATGTTCTTGGTCTCGGTGAAGGCGGCGAGCGCGTCCGGGCCCAGCTCACGGCCGAGGCCGGACTGCTTGAACCCGCCGAAGGGGGTCCAGTAGCGCACGCTGCTGTGGGAGTTGACGGAGAGGTTGCCGGCCGCGACGGCGCGCGAGACGCGCAGCGCACGGCCGACGTCGCGGGTCCACAGCGAGCCGGACAGGCCGTAGTCGGTGGCGTTGGCGAGCCGCACCGCCTCGGCCTCGTCGTCGAAGGGCAGGACCACGGCGACCGGCCCGAAGATCTCCTCGACGGCCGTACGGTCCTCGGGGTGGCCCTCCAGGACGGTGGCCGGGTACCAGAAGCCCTTGCCGGCGGGCGCCTCGCCGCGGATCGCGGCCGGGGCGTCCTCGGGGACGTAGGACCGTACCCGCTCGCGCTGGGCGGCGGAGATCAGCGGGCCCATCTGGGTGGCGGGGTCGGCCGGGTCGCCGACCGCGAAGGCCTTGACGGCGGGCTCCAGCAGCTCCATGAAGCGGTCGTAGACGCCGCGCTGGACGAGGATGCGGCTGCGGGCGCAGCAGTCCTGGCCGGTGTTGTCGAGGAAGGAGCCGGGGGCGGCGGCCGCGGCGGCCTCGATGTCGGCGTCGGCGAAGACGATGTTGGGGCTCTTGCCGCCGAGTTCGAGGGTGAGCCGCTTGGTCTGCGCCGCGCAGCGGGCGGCGATCTGCCGGCCGGTGGCGGTGGAGCCGGTGAAGACGACCTTGGCGACGCCGGGGTGGTCGACCAGCGCGGTGCCGGTGACGGGCCCCTCGCCGGGCAGGACCTGGAAGAGGCCCTCGGGCAGTCCGGCCTCCAGGGCCAGCTCGGCGAGCCGCAGCGCGGTCAGCGGGGTGGTCTCGGCGGGCTTGAGCAGGACGGCGTTGCCGGCCGCGAGGGCGGGGGCGGCGCCCCAGGCGGCGATCGGCATCGGGAAGTTCCAGGGCGCGATGACGGCGACCACGCCGAGCGGCTCCTGGACGGTGATGTTGAGACCGCCGGCGACCGGGATCTGGGTGCCGGTCAGGCGCTCCACGCCCCCGGCGGCATAGTGCAGCAGATCGCGGACGTTGCCCGCCTCCCACCGGGCGTTGCCCAGCGGGTGGCCTGCCTCGCGGAGTTCGAGTTCGGCGAGCGGGTCGACATGGGCGTCGACGACGTCGGCGAAGCGGCGCAGCAGGCGGGCCCGGTCGCCGGGTGCGACGGCGGCCCAGGCCTCCTGGGCCGCGGCCGCCCGGCGGACGGCGGCGTCGACCTCTTCGGGGGAGGTGGTGGGGACGGTGGCCACCACTTCCTCGGTGGCCGGGTTGAGGATCTTCAGCTCGTGCGGACCATTGGACACAGCGTGGTTCCTTACATGCGCTCGAAGGAGCGGAAGCGCTCCCAGTCCGTGACGGCGGCGTCGTAGGCGTCCTGTTCGACGCGGGCCATGTGGCGGTAGTGGTCGACGACCTCGTCGCCGAAGGCCTCCCGGGCGATCGGGCTGTTCTCCCACCGCTCGGCGGCCTCGCGCAGCGTGGTGGGGACATGGGCGGCGTCGCCGGCGTAGGCGTTGCCGGTGGTCGCCTCGGGGAGCTCCAGCTGGTGTTCTATGCCGTACAGGCCGGCCGCGACCATGGCGGCGACCGCGAGGTAGGGGTTCACATCGCCGCCGGGCAGGCGGTTCTCCAGGCGGTGGGAGCGGCCGTGGCCGACGACCCGCAGCGCGCAGGTGCGGTTGTCGGGGCCCCAGGCGACGGCGGTGGGGGCGAAGGAGCCGGGGCGGAAGCGCTTGTAGGAGTTGATGTTCGGCGCGTAGAAGAGCGTGAAGTCGCGCATCGCGGCGATCTGACCGGCGAGGAAGTGCTGCATGGTGCGGGACATGCCGTAGGGGCCGGAGTCATCGGCCAGTACGGGCCGCCCCTGCTCGTCCTGGAGCGAGAGGTGGATATGACAGGAGTTGCCCTCGCGCTCGTCGTACTTCGCCATGAAGGTGAGCGCCATGCCTTCCTGGGCGGCGATCTCCTTGGCACCGGTCTTGTAGATGGAGTGCTGGTCGCAGGTGGTCAGCGCCTCGTCGTAGACGAACACGATCTCGTGCTGGCCGAGGTTGCACTCGCCCTTGGCGGACTCCACGGTCATCCCGGCCGCGCCCATCTCGTTGCGGATGCGGCGCAGCACGGGCTCGACGCGGCCGGTGCCGAGGACGGAGTAGTCGCCGTTGTACTGGTTGGCCGGGGTCATCTGGCGGTAGCCGCGGGACCAGGCGTCCTCGTAGGTGTCCTTGAAGAGCATGAACTCCAGCTCGGTGCCGGCGTAGGCGCGCCAGCCGCGCTCGGCCAGGCGGTCGAGCTGGCGGCGCAGGATCTGCCGGGGCGAGGCGACGACCGGCGAGCCGTCGTGCCAGGCCAGGTCGGCGGTGATCAGGGCGGTGCCGGGGTTCCAGGGGGTGCGGCGCAGGGTGGCGGTGTCGCCGTGCATGGCGAAGTCGCCGTAGCCGCGTTCCCAGGAGGACATCTGGTAGCCGTCGACGGTGTTGAGGTCGACGTCGACGGCGAGGAGGTAGTTGCAGCCCTCCGTGCCGTGCTCCAGGACGGTGTCGAGGAAGTATCGGGCCGCGAACCGCTTGCCCTGGAGCCTGCCCTGCATGTCGGTGAAGGCGAGGACGACAGTGTCGATCTCCCCGGCGTCGACGAGGACTCTGAGCTCCTCGACGGAGAGTGGGGGCGTGCGGTCTGCCACGGTGTTGCCTCCTGTCACTGCATCCGGAGGTCATAAGGTATGCACACGAACCTTTGCTTGGGAAGGGGTTTCGATGGACGATGCGGCTGATCGGCTGGCACCTGTGCTGCGGCCGGTGCGGGCGGGCAACGGTTTCGAGGAGGCGCTGGAGCAGATACTCCAGATCGTCCGGCTCGGCCTGGTGCCCCAGGGCGAACGACTGCCCGCGGAGCGGGAGTTGGCGGAGCGGCTGCAGATCAGCCGGGTCACCCTGCGCGAGGTGCTCAAGGTGCTGCAGGACGAGGACCTGGTGGAGAGCCGGCGCGGGCGCTACGGGGGCACGTTCGTGCGCGCACGCAAGGAGCACCAGGGCGAGGCCGAGCTGCGGCGCCGGATCGAGAAGATCGACGTCGAGGACACCCTGCGGTTCCGGGAGGTGCTGGAGGTGGGCGCGGCGGGCCTGTGCGCGGCCCACGGGCTGACCGCCGAGCAGGCCGACCGGCTGCGCCAGGCCCTGGCCGCGACCCAGGAAGCGCCGCTGGCGGACTACCGCCGGCGCGACACCCTGCTGCATCTGACGCTCGCGGAGCTGTCCGGCTCGCCTTCGCTGGCGGCCCAGTACGCCGCGGTACGGGCGAGCGTGAACGACCTGTTGGACTGCATTCCGCTGCTGGTGCGCAATCTGGAGCACTCCCAGGCCCAGCACGGCGCGCTGGTGGAGGCGGTGCTGGAGGGCGACGCGGACGGCGCGCGCGAGGTGATGCGGGAGCACTGCTGCGGGACCGCGGCGCTGCTGCGCGGCTTCCTGACCGGCCCGGCGGCCTGAGCCCGGCCGCGCCGGGCCCCGCGAGCTCCCCTGTTAACCATTCTTTTACGCACGGGTCTTGCGCCGGAGCGGCCCCCAGGGCAAAGGTATGCCGCTGAACCTTTGCTCGATTTTCCCCTTCGGCGAGGCAGGAGCGGCTCATGGCCGACAGCACGGAATCGCAGACCGCACCGCCCACCGCTTCCGTGGACGGCGGCACACCGGGCGGCGGCGCGTCGCCCGACGAGACCTATCTGGAGCGGCGCACGCTGCGCCGCGGCAGCGCGGGACCGCTGCTGCTGACCGGCCTGGGCGTCGCCTACGTCGTCTCCGGCGACTTCTCGGGCTGGAACAACGGACTGGCGCACGGCGGCTTCGGCGGTCTGGCGATCGCCGCCGTCCTGATGGGCCTGATGTACACCTGTCTGGTCTTCGCGCTGGCGGAGCTGGCCTCGATCCTGCCCACCGCGGGCGGCGGCTACGGCTTCGCCCGCCGGGCACTGGGCACCTGGGGCGGCTTCCTCACCGGCACCGCCATCCTGATCGAATACGTCCTGGCGCCCGCCGCGATCTCCATCTTCATCGGTGACTACGTCGAATCGCTCGGCCTGTTCGGACTGCACTCCAGCTGGCCGGTCTACCTCGCCTGCTTCGTGCTGTTCATCGGCATCCACCTGTGGGGCGTCGGTGAGGCGCTGCGCTTCAGCCTGATCGTCACCGCGGTCGCGGTCGCCGCGATCGTCGTCTTCGCGCTCGCCGCCCTCACCGACTTCCATGTGGACGCGCTCAACGACATCCCCGTCCAGGCCGGTGCCTTCGGCGCCAACTCCTGGCTCCCGTTCGGCATTCTCGGTATCTGGGCGGCCTTCCCGTTCGGCATGTGGTTCTTCCTCGGCATCGAGGGCGTACCGCTGGCGGCGGAGGAGACCAAGGACCCGGCCCGGTCGCTGCCCAGGGCGATGGCCGCCGCGATGGGCATCCTGCTGCTGCTCGCGCTGATCACCTTTGTCGCCGCGACCGGCGCGCGCGGCTCGGCCGCGATCCAGTCGGTGGGCGATCCGCTGGTCCAGGCGCTCCAGCCGGACGGCAAGCCCACGACCGTCGGCCGGATCGTCAACTACGCCGGGCTGGCGGGCCTGGTGGCGTCCTTCTTCTCCCTGATCTTCGCCGGGTCCCGGCAGCTGTTCGCGCTCTCCCGGGCCGGCTACCTGCCCCGCTTCCTCTCCCTCACCAGCCGTCGCAAGGCCCCCTACCTGGGCCTGCTGGTGCCCGGCGCGCTGGGCTTCGCGCTGGCCGCGGCCACCGGCGACGGCGCCCGGATGCTGAACGTCGCGGTCTTCGGCGCCACCATCTCCTACGCCCTGATGGCGCTCTCGCACATCGTGCTGCGCCGCCGCGAGCCCGCTCTGCCCCGCCCCTACCGGACCCCGGGCGGCATGCTGACCTCGTCCGTCGCCTTCGTCCTGGCCTGCTCGGCGCTGGTGGCGACGTTCCTGGTCGACAAGGACGCCGCCTTCATCGCGCTCGGCGTCTACGTCGTGGCGCTGGCGTACTTCGCGTTCTACTCCCGGCACCGGCTGGTCGCCGCGGCGCCCGAGGAGGAGTTCGCGGCGCTGGCGGCGGCCGAGGCCGAGCTCGAACGCGACTGAGACACCCGGTGCCGGCCGGGCATCCGGTCCGGCACCGGCGATCCGATCCCCATCCGCACGCACGGAGGACCCCACCCCATGTCCCAGCCCCTCATCGGCATCAGCACCTACCAGGAAGAGGCCCGCTGGGGCGTGTGGACCCAGCCGGCCGCGCTGGTGCCGGCCGGCTATCCGAAGCTGGTGCAGCGCTCGGGCGGGCTGGCCGCCCTGCTGCCGCCCGGCGATCCGGCGACGGCCGCGGCGGCGGTGGCACGGCTGGACGGGCTGGTGATCGCCGGCGGCGCGGACGTGGCGCCGGCGCGGTACGGAGCGGAGCCGCATCCCCGGACCGGTCCGCCGGCCCTGGACCGGGACGCCTGGGAACTCGCCCTGATCGAGGCCGCGTTGGCGGGCGGCGTACCGCTGCTGGGCATCTGCCGCGGGCTGCAGCTGCTGAACGTGGCGCTGGGCGGCACCCTCGTCCAGCACCTCGACGGGCACGCCGGGCCGCCCGGGGTCTTCGGGCGGCACGACATCAAGCCGGTCCCCGGGACGCTGCTGGGCCGCGCGCTGCCCGAGCCGGTGGCGGTACCGACCTACCACCACCAGGCAGTGGACCAACTCGGGCGCGGGCTGCTGGCCTCGGCGTACGCGGAGGACGGCACCATCGAGGCGCTGGAGCTGCCGGACGCGCGCGGCTTCGCGCTGGCGGTGCAGTGGCACCCGGAGGCCGGGGACGACACCCGCGTGATGGACGCGCTGGTGGCGGCGGCACGCGGGGCGTCCCCGGAGGCGTAGGAGCCTCAGACCTCCCGCGACCCGCAGGCGCCGGGGATCCAGCCGGTGTTGCCCCGGAAGGTGATCTTCATCCAGTCGGTGCCCGAGCGTCCGCAGAGGTTGTACGACTGCCCCGTGGCCTTGCCGCGGATGCAGGTCTTCGCGCCCTTGGTGAACAGCCCGACCGCGGTGCTGTTCAGCTTGCGCTCCTTGCGGATCTTCACGTTCTCCTGCGCCTCGGCGTTGACGCAGGCGGCCGTCGCGGTGGTGGCCGCGGCGGCCGGGTGCGCGGTGCCCGGCGTGGCGGCCGTGGCGACACCGCCGGCCAGCGCGGTGCCGAGCAGAGCCGTGGAGGCGATGATCCCGGCCGTCGTCCTCATCCTCATGTGTGGTCCCCGTAGTGGTAGTTGGCGCATGGTCAGATCCTGTCGCGCGCACGCGATCAAGGATTCGAACACACTAACGCAAGGGTGGGGCCGGCGGCGGGCGGTTCCGCCCGCCTCAGGAGGCCGCGCGGGTCAGCCCCAGCAAGTGACGGGCCGGCCCCACCGGCCGCTGCCCGGCCGGCCACACGGCACGCAGGTCACGGCCGAGCCGCAGTCCCCGCACCGGGATCTCCACCAGCCGCCGGGCGCTCAGCTCCTCGCCGACCGCCAGCTCGCTGAGCACCGACGGCGCCGCCTCGCTCACCACGGCGGCCTTCACGGCGGTGGTCGAGGCGAGCTCCAGCAGCGGTTCGGCCAGCCCGCCGTGCTCGGCGAGCGCCGCGTCCAGCACCTGCCGGGTGCCGGAGCCGCGCTCGCGCAGGATCAGCGGGGTCGCGGCCAGCTCGGCGGCGGTCAGCTCCGTACGGCGCCGGGCCCAGCGATGCGACGGCGCGGCGACGACGACCAGCCGGTCGTGCCCGATGACCGCGCCGTCCAGCCCCGCCGGCACGTCCAGCCCCTCCACGAAGCCCAGGTCCGCCTCGCCCCGCGCCAGCCGCTCGGCCACCGCGCTGGAGTTCCCCGCCAGCAGCGAGACGGCCGTCCCGGGCAGTTCCGTGCGCAGCGAGATCAGCCACCCCGGAAGCAGGTACTCGGCGATCGTCATGCTCGCCGCGACCCGCAGCCGGGAGTCGCGCCGCCCGCGCAGCGCCTGGGCGCCCGCGTCCAGCGCCTCGGCGGCCTCGACCACCCGCCGCGCCCAGTCCGTCACCAGCACCCCGGCGTCCGTCAGCCGGGAGCCCCGCGGCGACCGCTCGACCAGGGCCACCCCCAGCTGGCGCTCCATGGCGCGAAGGCGGCTGCTGGCGGCCGGCTGGCTGATCCCGCGCGCACGGGCGGCCCGCCCCAGACTGCCGAGCCGGGCGATGGCGAGCAGCAGCTCCAGCGCGCCGAGGTCCGGGACCCGGTGCGACAACGAGGCGGGCTGGACCTCACCCATCAATCCCCCGACACATAACCCCAGCTTATGCCCTCATAGAGACAATGTCCCTGGTGGGGGCCGCTTGGAGCAGTCACGCTCTTCTCATGGCAACACTTACGCAAGCACCTTCCCGCACCACCTCCGCCGCCCCCCGCACCCCCGGGGCGGTCCGCCACCTCGGCCCGAACTGGTACGCCTGCGTCATGGGCACGGCGATCGTCGCCAACGCCGGCGCGGCCCTCCCGTTCACGGCGCCCGGCCTGCGCGGTGCCTACGAGGCCGTCTGGGCGCTGTCGGCGGTGCTGCTGCTGGCACTGCTGGCCGCCCGGGCCGTGCACTGGCGCCGGCACCCCGACCAGGCCAGGCGCCACCTCCTCGACCCGGCCGTCGCCCCGTTCTACGGCTGCCTGGCCATGGCGCTGCTGGCGGTCGGCGGCGGCACGCTCGCGGTCGGCCGGGACGTCGTCGGCGAGCCGGCCGCGGTGGCCGCCGACGCCGCCCTGTGGACCGTCGGCACCCTCGTCGGCCTCACGGGCGCCGCGGTGATCCCGTACCTGATGGTGACCCGGCACCGCATCGAGCCGGCCGGCGCCACCCCGGTGTGGCTCCTGCCGCTGGTCGCCCCCATGGTCTCGGCGGCGCTGGGGCCCGCGCTGGTCCCCCACCTGCCGCCCGGCCAGTGGCGAGTGGCGATGGTGCTCGGCTGCTACGCGCTCTTCGGCATGTCCCTGCTGGCCACCCTGCTCGTGCTGCCACTGGTGGTGTCCCGGCTGCTCCACCACGGCGCCCTGCCGCTCGCCCTCACCCCGACCCTGTTCCTCGTCCTCGGCCCGCTCGGCCAGTCCACCACCGCCGTGAACAACCTCGCCGACGTCGCCCCGGGAGTCGTGGACGCCTCCTCCGCGCACGCCATGAGCGCCTTCGCCGTCCTCTACGGCGTGCCCGTGATGGGCTTCGCGCTGCTCTGGCTGGCGATCGCGACGGCGATGGTGGTCCGCGCCTTCCGCAACGGCATGGGCTTCGCCATGACCTGGTGGGGCTTCACCTTCCCGCTGGGGACCTGCGTCACGGGCGCGGCGGGCCTGACCCGGCACACCGGGCTGGGCGTGTTCGACTGGCTGGCCGGGGCGCTGTTCGCCGCCTTGGTGACGGCGGTGGCGGTGACCGCCACCCGCACCGCCTCGGGCCTGGCACACGGCCGGCTGCCGGCACCGCCGCCGCCGGCCGGGCACTGAGCGGCTCCGGTGCCGGGGCGCCGGGCTGCGGCTCGTCGGTTCAGCCGAGGAAGAGCGGCAGTCTCGCGGCCAGTCGGCCGAGTGCGGCCCGCTCCTCGGCGGTCGGTGCCCGGCGGCCGGTGCCGACCACAAGTGCGTCCTGGTCGCTGAACGACGCGGGGAACGCGCCGCCGGCGATCTCCTCCAGCAGCGCGCGGGACCGGGCCAGGGCCTCCGCGGGCGGCCGGGCCGCATCCGGGAGGTGCGCGATCAGGTCGAGGTGGTGCAGCGTCCACTCCAGGACGTACGCGGTGAGGTAGTCGCCCACGGTGAGGACCTCGTCCTGAGTGCTCACCCGGGCGCCGCGGTCGGCGAGTTCGGCGGCGCGGCCGGCGGCGGAGCCGACGTCGTCGAGGTGGAACTTGAGCAGGTGCGGTTCCTCGTAGGCGGCGGCCAGCCGGACGATCAGCGCGTCGAGCGGATCCTGGCCGGTCGGCGGTTGCTCCCCGACCTTCCAGTAGGTCACGGCGTCGACGGTCGGTTCCGCCTCGGCCGGGGTGACGAGGGTGATCAGGACGTCCTGCGCGTCGATGACCAGGTGGCACACCAGGTCCCGTACGAGCCAGCCGGTGCAGCCGGACGGCCGCTCGAAGTCCTTGTCCGGGAGTTCGGCGACCGCCGTGCGCAGCGCCGCCCAGGAGCGTGAGAAGAGATCCACCCCGGCACGGTAGTGCGGTGCCCGAACGGCGGACAAACGGATTTGGGCGGATCCGGGTGGCACGCCCCCGCTCCCGCCGACGCGCTCGGCGGCCCCCGTCACCACGACGGAGTAACGCAGCGTAATCCACTCGTTGCTGGTTCGTTAGCGCGGTGATCCCGGCACCGGACCGGGTCCAGACAGGAAGGAAGTTCCGTCATGGGTAAGGCAATGCGTTTGGTCGCGGGCGCCCTCGGGGCCGGTGCGCTGCTGATGTCGGCGTCGGGCACGGCCAGTGCCAAGGGCTGGTCCGATTTCTTCAACGAGGACGTGCACTGCGCACCGACGTTCAGCCTCCTGTTCCCCTCGGACGGCTGCCTCACGAACATCCTCATCGACAACCACAAGACCGTCGCCACGCTCAAGCAGACCGCCGCGGGCGACATCGACGGCACCCTGGTGCGCGCCGGCGGGCGAGGCCGCCGCTGACACCGCGCCGCACCCCGCGGCACGCTGCTCCGGGGTGCGGCGGCGCGTCCCGGCTGGCCGCCGGGCGGGCGGCGCGCCGTGCGTTCCTGGGCGCGGTCGCTCAGCGCGCCGCGGCCAGGGCCGTCGCCAGTACGGCCGGGGCCTCGGTCAACGACGGTCCGTACCACGTCAGATGGCGGCCGCTGACCAGCGCGGCGGGCAGGCCGGGAAACGCCTCGGGGCCGTCCTCGACGGTGAAGCGGTACGGCTCGTCGGGGAGGACCACGAGGTCGGCCGGACCGGCGTTGAGCGCGTCGAGCGCGATCCTCGGATAGCGCTCGGCGTGGCCGGCGTAGCGATTGCGCACGCCGAGACGGGCCAGCAGGTCCCCGGCGAAGGTGTCCCGGCCGAGCACCATCCACGGCCGGCGCCAGACCGGCACCACCGCGGTCCGCGGCGCCGGCCGGGCCGGCAGCTCGCGCCATGCGGCCTCGGCGGCGTCGAGCCAGTCGGGTCGGGCCAGCCCGCAGCCCGCGACCAGTACGCGGTCCAGCTCGCGCAGCCCCTGGTCCAGGGCCCGCACCTCGGTGACCAGGACGTCCAGGCCCGCGGCCCGCAGCGCGGCCAGGTCCTGCGGGCGGTTCTCCTCCTCGTTGGCGAGCACGAGGTCGGGCGCCAGGGCGGCGATCCGCCGGGCGTCGGGATTCTTGGTGCCGCCGACCCGGGCGGCCGCCAGCCCGGCCGGATGGCTGCACCAGTCGGTGACCCCGACCAGCAACTCGGGCGCGCAGGCGGCCACCGCCTCGGTGAGGGAGGGCACCAGGGACACCACGCGCTGCACGGTCATCCGTCCACGGTACGGCTCAGGCGCGCCCGCCGGCCCTGCGGCGCAGCAGATACGCCGCGCTGCCGGCCAGCACGAACAGCACCAGGCCACCGGCCGCCTGTGTCACGTTCACTCCCTCCACCCGGCTGTCCTGCACCGTCACGGTTTCGGTGAACCTCGCTCCGCCCGGCGCGCATTCGATGGTGACCTGGTAGCGCCCCGGCCTGGCCTGTTCAGCGACCGTGGCGTCGGCGGCCATCCCGCGCTCCCCCGGCCGCAGCACCACCGAGCCGAAGAGCGCCGAGGCCACCCGCGCTCCTGAAGCCGTCGCGCAGTGCCTGCCGTCGCTGATGCTCACCCGTTGTCCGGCCACCATCGGATCGGGCTCGACCTGCGCCGACGCGACCGGCGCGGCGATCCCCAGGGTGGCCGCGCCGATCAGGGCGGCGGCGGCTGCGTGCGCGGGCTTCACGCACTCCAGCCAATCACCCGCCCCGCCGTCCCGCCCGCTACCCGCACCCGCCCGGGTGAGCCGCGCAAGGGCGGGGGGGGGGGGGGGGGGGGGGGGGGGGGGGGGGGGGGGGGGGGGGGGGGGGGAGGGGGGGGGAGGGGGGGGGGGGGGGGGCGGGGGGTGCGTATCCAGCATGAC
>NZ_JBWKCJ010000005.1:0-15143 GCF_056436545.1 Streptomyces sp. NPDC043738
AGCGGAAGAAGACACCCGTCCCGGCGGGGTTATGTCCGGGGAGAGGGCGAGAGACCCCCCCCCCCCCACCCCCCCCCCCCCCCCGCCCCGTATCGCGGCAGATCCCGTATCGCGGCAGATCCGCGTCGCGTCAGATCCGTATCGCGGCAGATCCGTGTCGCGGCAGATCGTGTCGCGGCAGACCTCGCATCGCGTCACACCACGTCATGCGCCGTACCCCGTCATGCGCCGTACCCCGGCATACGTCGAACGAGCGAACCGGTGTCGGCCGAACTCCGCCTGGAACCGGCCGAGTTGGCACCAGGAGAGCGAGCGGGGTACGAGCTTCAGGCGCGCGACCGCACCGCGACTGCGCCGCGACTGCACCACTACACCCGCCCACCCCCCTGTAAGGGGGGTGGGCGGAGGGGAAAAGAACACGCGGGGAAGAACACGCGGGGAAGAACCCTGGGGGGAAGAACCCGCGGGGAAGAACCCGGGAAAAGGAACCGGAACGGGAAAGGAACCGGAACGGGAAAGGAACCCCCAGGAAAGCCCACCCAGGAACTGAACCCCCAGCAAGAGAACACCCAGCCAGGGGTATCAGTGCCCCCTCAGTCCACCGCGCTCAGTCCACCGCGCTCAGTCCACCGCCGCCGCGATCAGCCCCCGGGCCAGCTTCACATCGACCGCCATCCGCTCCAGCAGGGCGTCGAGCGTGTCGAACTTCTCCTGGCCGCGGATGTAGGCGAGGAAGTCCACCCCGACGTGCAGTCCGTACAGGTCCAGGCCGACGCGGTCGATGGCGTACGCCTCGACCGTGCGCTCCTTGCCGTCGAACTGCGGGTTGGTGCCCACCGAGACGGCCGCCGGCATCGCCTCGCCCTCGACCTGCAGCAGGCCCGCGTAGACGCCGTCGGCCGGGATCGCGGTGTGCGGCAGGGTCTCCACGTTGGCGGTCGGGAAGCCCAGTTCACGGCCGCGCTGGGCGCCGCGCACGACGACGCCCTCGACGCGGTGCGGCCGCCCCAGGACCTCCATCGCACCGGCCACGTCGCCCTCGGCGACCAGCCCCCGGGCGAGCGTGGAGGAGAACGGCTTGCCGCCGCCCGCCGCGCCGCTCTCGTAGAGGTCGATGACCTCCACCGTGTAGTCGTAGGTGGTGCCGAGTTCGGCGAGGGTGTCGACGTTGCCGGTCGCCTTGTGCCCGAAGCGGAAGTTGGGGCCCTCGACGACGATCTGCGCATGCAGCTTGTCGACCAGCACCTTGGCCACGAAGTCGGCGGGCGCCAGCTTCGAGAACTCCTTGGTGAACGGCAGGACCAGCACCGCGTCCACGCCCAAGTCGGCCATCAGCTCCGCACGCCGGTGGTGCGGCGCGAGCAGCGGCGGGTGGGTGCCGGGCCGCACGACCTCGCTCGGGTGCGGGTCGAAGGTGACGACCACCGCCGGGATCCCCAGCTCGCGGGCCCGCTCGACGGCCTTCCCGATGATCAATTGGTGGCCGCGGTGCACTCCGTCGTACGAGCCGATGGTGACGACGCTGCGCCCCCAGCCCTCGGGGATGTCCTCCAAGCCACGCCAGCGCTGCACTGTGCCCGCTCCTCGCCCGAACTCTTGGTCAGTCCTGTGCGCCATGTCGGCATGGCGCAGGTCTAAGACTGCCATGCCGCGGGTGGTGCTTCGTGCGAAGGGTGGCCCAGCGGCCGTCCGCCGGACCCGTGGGTAGCGGACCATGGCATTCCGATTCCCGTCGGGACACCGGTCAGCCGGGCGCCGCCGCGAGCGTCGCCCGGGCGCCCGGCCCCACCACCCCGGCCCACTCCCCCGGCTCGGCCGCGACCCAGTGCCGGACCCGCCGTGCGAAGCCGGGCACCCGGCGCCCCAGCTCCACCAGATGCCGCTCGAAGCGGGCCGCCCCCTCCGGCGTACGGACCAGCAGCGTCCCGGTGCGGTGCACCAGCTCCCGGGTGCGGGCCTCCGGCCGTCGCTCCGCGCCCTCGGCGGCCGCCCGCAGCAGCGCCTCCAGTACGCGGGTGTCCGGCTCGTCCTCCGCGTGCCCGGCGCCCGCGGCCGTGCCCGACGCCTCCCGCGCCAGCAGCACCTCCAGCAGGTCGCGGCGCAGCGGGGCGGAGTCCGGGGAGCCCGGCTCGGCCAGGACGGCGGCGAGTGCGCAGCGCACCGGCGCGGGGTGGCCGGTCAGCAGCTCCACGGCGAGCGGGCCGAGCGCGGCGCGGGCGGCCGGTCCGCGTTCGAGCCGGTGGGCGACGAACGCGGCGACCGGCTGCGCGGCGCGGTCCGGGCACTGACCGGCGTAGGCGCGGACCAGGGCGGCGACGCGGCCGGCGAGCTCCGGCTCGTCGAGGCCGGCCAGCATCCGCAGCAGCGCCGCCGCCACCGGTGGGCCCGCTCCGTCGACCAGCCGGGCGCGGAAGGCGGCCAGCACCGTTTCCGGATGATCGGCGAGGGCGCCGGTGAAGGCCGTCGGCGGCAGCTGCGGATCGCCCGCGACGAAACGGGCCAGCGCCCGGTCCAGGAACCACGGGCGGGTCACCGGATCGCCCACCAGCAGGGCGAGCGCGGAGCCGTGGTGGGCCTCGTCGGCGGCCCGGGACAGCAGGCGCAGAGCGGCCTGGCGCAGCATCGCGCGGTCGGCCTCGGCGGTGGCGTACGGAGCCACCCGCAGCCCGTAGGACACGGCGGCGAGGCGGCGCGCGGGGCGCTGGTCGTGCGCCCAGCGGCCGACGGCCCGGCACAGCGCCGACGGCTCGTCCTCGGCGAGCGCGTCCAGCAGTTCGTCGCCCTTGGGGTGCGCGGCCGTCACCAGCGCCTCCAGGAGCGCGTCGAGCGCCCCCCGGCGATGGGTGTGCAGCAGGGCCTGGGCGGCCACGGCGACGGTGATCTCGCGGGGAACGGCGCGCACGGGGCGGTCCCGGCCCGTCGCCGCCGCGCCGGGGCGGGGCAGCGGGCGGGTGTCGTCGAACCAGGCGCACAGCAGGGGCTGGACGCGCCGGGGGCGGGCCCGCAGCAGGTCGGCCGCGGCGTCGAGGAAGCGCGCCGGCCGCGGGTCGGCGGGCTCTTCGGGCGGTGCCTCCTCGGCGGTCTCCCCGGGGGCCGGGTGGACACGCACCCGGGGCGGCTGGGCGAAGGGGTGGCGTCCGGCGGGCGGGCAGGCGCCTGACGTCCGGCCCGCCCCGGCCGGTGGCCCGTCGGCCGGGAGCAGGCGGCGCAGCAGATCCATCCGGTCCTCCTCCGCCAGCACCAGCCGGGCCCAGAACCACGGGCTGAACGCCGTCAGGCCCGTACGGTCGAAGCCGCCCGCCCTCAGGGACCGTTCGGTGATCCGGTCGGCGAGCAGCCGCAGCACGCCGGTGTACGGCGTGGCGTCGGGCGCCCGGAGCAGTGCCCCGGCCAGGACCTGGGCAGCCCAGCGGCGGCCGTCCGCGGCCTGCCCGGCGACCGGTTGGGGGGCGGTGGCGATCCGCACCAACTCCGCCAGGCGGAAGGCGAGTTGTACCGTTCCCCGGCGCCGGGCGAGCAGCAGCAGGGCCTCGACGGCCGGTCCGATGCGGTGCCCGCCGGGGACGGGCAGCAGCTCGACGTCCGCGTGGGCGCCCTGCAGCCACTCCGCGAACTCCTCGTGGGCGAAGCGGTATCCGGGGCCGGCCGGGACCAGCAGCCCCTCTGCCAGCACCGCGGCGGCCCATCCCGCCTCCCGGGGAAAGATCTCCTCGAAGCACTCCGGCTCCAGCGCGCCCGGCCCGGAGCCGAGGCAGCGGCGGGCCGCCTCGTGCACCTGGCCGGCGACCCGGGCGGCCAGGCGGCGCACGGCGGTGCCGCGCGGCCCCGGCCGGTGCGCGGCCGCGATCCGTACGGCGATCCGCAGGCACACCAGGTCCAGATAGGCGTCGAAGATCTGGTGCCGGTCGGGGGCGCCGTCGGCGGCCGGCCCGGCCGCGTCGCCCTTGGGGAGCGCGGCCCGGACCTCCGCGAGCAGCCGCAGGGTCAGCGGGTGCCGGGCGTCCGGCGCGGCCGGTGCGCCGGGCGGCAGCCCGTACAGGCCGCGGGCGCGCTCCGCCGCCCGCCCGGGAAGGTCGCCGATCCCCGCGCAGGCGGGCAGCGCGGGCACCGGATGGCGCGGCTGGTGCAGCAGACCGGGCGGGAAGAGCGCACCGGCCCGCTCCCAGTGCTCGGGGCGGCAGGCGATGACCAGCCGCACACCGGCCGTGCGCAGCCAGTCGGCCGTCGCGGCGGTCCATGCGGCCAGCCGCTCGTGCTGCGCCAGCTGCTGCGGCATCTCCTCGGGCCCGTCGAGGAGCACCAGCAGCGGGCGGCCGGACGCGGCCGCCAGGTGGGCGAGCGCGTCGGGGGTGGTGCCCTCCGGGTCGCCGGCCGTACGGCCCGAGGCGGCCAGGGTCCGGCCCGCGGAGCGCAGCGCCCGCTCCACCGCGCTGCGTACGCCGTCGTCGTCGGCCCGCAGCTCCGCGCCGCGCAGCCGGACGGTCGGGGCCGCCTCCGGGCCCGCCGCGCGGCTGGCGGCGAGCCGGGCCAGCTCCGTGCTCCGCCCGGTCCCCGGGTCCCCCACCAGCGCCAGCACCCGCGCCCCGGCGGCCTTGTCGCCCTCGAGGAAGTGCGCGAACTCGGCCCGTACGTCGGGCCGTTCCACCGGTTCGCGCCACTGGCGCGGCCGCTCCGCGGTGTCCGTGCAGATCCCGGTGAGCCGCAGCGCGCCGGCCGGGTTCAGCTCGTCGCCGTACGCGGGAACGGTCGCCGCGTTGCGGGCCAGCAGCGCGGCGAGCGCCCCCCGGGGTGCGGCCTCGGCGACCGCGCGCAGCCCGATCGCGAAACCGTCCGCCCGGCGCCCGCTGTGCAGCGCGGTGCCCAGTACGCCGAGGACGACGCCGGTGCGGGCGTCCAGCACCGGCCCGCCGACCGCCGGACCGCCCAGGCGCAACGCCTCCCGGCCGCCCGCGCACAGGCTCAACTCCAGGGTGTCGTCGAGGAGATGGACCCGGTCCGCGGCCGTGTACGCCACCCCCTCGCCGGGTCCCACGACCGTGCCGTCCAGCCAGCCGCCCGCCCAGAGCCGGGCGCGGGTGCCCGCGGCCGGGCGGCGGGTGGCGATGGGCAGCGGCGCGAGGCGGTGCTGCCGGAAGCCTTCGGTCCGTACGAGGGCGAGGCCGGTCTCCGGGAGGGAGGTGATGGCGCCGGGCTCCACCGGGCGGGCCCATCCGGCGGTGGTGCCGGTGGCCGTGGCGGTGGAGCGCATCATGGGCTGCAGCAGCAGCCGCTGCGCCCCGTCCACCGCCTCGTGGCTGGTGACGACCGTGCCGTCGTGGTCCGCGAGGAACCCCGTACCGCGCGTCCGACCTGCCAGGTCGCGGATGCGCACCAGTGCCATGTCCGCATCGGCGGCCAGCAACGCCATTGCCGATTCCTCCTGCCCGGTCCCGTACCCCGACGGTAGGCAGGCGGTGATCGTCTCGGCAGGGCGCGCTGTGAACGCGCCCCCGTCCGCGCCTTGATTCACTCCGAGCGCCTGGCCGAATGAGTGAATGGGCCGGACGCCCTGGATAGAGATCAAGCGGAGGGGGATGGTGGAGCGCGGGCCGGTGCTCCGTGCCTGTCCGGACGGCCCGCGTTCCACCACCATCCCCTGGCTAGACGGCGAACACCGCCAGGCTCTTGGCCTTGCCGCCCTGGTTCTCCACCAGCGCCAGGAACCGCCCGTCCGGCCCGAAGGCCGCGACGGGGCCGTCGCCCTCGAAACGGGGCATGGCGATCCGCGCGCCGTTCAGCAGCAGCCGGGCCTGCGGCTCGGTGACGTCCCAGCGGGTGAACGCCGCGTCGGCGGCCTCGCCGAGCGGCATGATCGGCAGCCCGCCGCCCTCGGGGTCGTCCACGGCGGCCTGCAACTGCTCCAGGGTGCGCGCCCGGTCCAGCTTGTACGGGCCGACCCGGGTGCGGCGCAGCGCGGTCAGATGCCCGCCGACACCCAGCCCGGCGCCCAGGTCGCGGGCCAGGGCGCGGATGTAGGTGCCCGAGGAGCATTCGACGGAGACCAGCAGATCGGTCACCGGGGTGCCGTCGTCGGCCTCGGTCTCGTGCGCGGAGTGCACCACGAACGAGGAGACGGTCACCGGACGGGCCGGGATCTCCACGTCCTCGCCCTCGCGGACCCGCGAGTAGGACCGCTTGCCGTTGATCTTGATGGCGCTGACCTTCGACGGGACCTGCATGATCGCGCCGGACAGCCGGGCGACCCCGGCGTCGATGTCGTCGCGGGCGATGCCGTGCGCCGCCTTCGACGCCGTGATCTCGCCCTCGGCGTCATCGGTGACCGTGGCCTGGCCCAGCCGGATCGTGCCGACGTACTCCTTCTCCGTCAGCGCGAGGTGCCCGAGCAGCTTGGTGGCCCGCTCCAGGCCCAGGACGAGGACGCCGGTGGCCATCGGGTCGAGGGTGCCGGCATGCCCGACCCGGCGGGTGCGGGCCATACCGCGCATCTTCGCCACGACGTCGTGCGAAGTGAAGCCGGCCGGCTTGTCGACGATGACAAGACCGCCCGGCTTGTTGCTCTCACGCTTCATTCTGCCGCGGTGCCCTCGTCGTCCTCGTCCTCGCCCGGCTTGCGGTACGGGTCGGCCTCGCCGGCGTACTGGGCGCCCGAGGAGACCTCGCGCACCTTGGCGTCCGAGGCCCGCGCCTTGTCGAGCAGGTCCTCGATCGTCTTGGCGTTCTCCGGCAGGGCGTCCGCCACGAACGCCAGGGTCGGCGTGAACTTCGTACCGGCCGCGGCGCCGACCGCGGAGCGCAGGATGCCCTTGGCGCTCTCCAGTCCGGCGGCGGCACTGGCGCGGTCCTCGTCGTCGCCGTAGACCGTGTAGAAGACCGTAGCCTCCCGCAGGTCGCCGGTGACCCGGGTGTCCGTGATGGTCACGTGCGAACCGAGCCGCGGGTCCTTGATTCCGCGCTGCAGCTTCTGGGCGACCACCTCCCGGATGAGGTCCGCCAGCTTCTTCGCCCGCGCATTGTCGGCCACTGGTCCGTCTCCTTCTTGTCTTTCACAATTGTGCTTCCACCGGCGGCGACGTGCCCCGCCATCGGGTCAGTCGTCATCGCCGTGCAGCCGCCGGCGTACCGACAGCAGCTCCACTTCGGGCCGTGCGGCGACCAGGCGCTCGCAGCGGTCCATGACATCGGTGAGGTGCCCGGCGTCCCCAGAGACCACCGCCAGGCCGATCGTCGCCCTGCGGTGCAGATCCTGGTCCCCGACCTCCGCCACGCTCACCGCGTACTTGCGGTGCAGCTCGGCGACGATCGGGCGGACGACGGAGCGCTTCTCCTTGAGCGACCGTACGTCGCCGAGAAGCAGGTCGAAGGACAGCGTCCCTACGTACATGCAAGACGGGTCAAGCCACCCGTGGGGCCTTAGGTGTACGTGTCATTTCGAACCGTACACGCAACGGCCGGGGCCGATCGACGGAGTTTACGCTCCGCCGACCGGCCCCAGTCGATCGCTGCGTGATCAGCCGCGCGGCTTCTCCCGCATCTCGTAGGTCGCGATGACGTCGTCGACCTTGATGTCGTTGAAGTTTCCGAGGTTGATACCGCCCTCGAAGCCTTCGCGGATCTCGGTGACGTCGTCCTTGAAGCGACGCAGACCCTGGATGTTGAGGTCCTCCGCGACCACCTTGCCGTCGCGGATGAGGCGCGCCTTGGTGTTGCGCTTGACCTCGCCGGAGCGGATGAGCACACCCGCGATGTTGCCGAGCTTGGACGAGCGGAAGATCTCGCGGATCTCGGCCGTACCGAGCTCGACCTCCTCGTACTCCGGCTTGAGCATGCCCTTGAGGGCCGCCTCGATCTCCTCGATCGCCTGGTAGATGACCGAGTAGTAGCGGACGTCGACGCCCTCGCGCTCGGCCATCTGCGTGGCGCGGCCCTCGGCCCGCACGTTGAAGCCGATGACGATCGCGTCGGAGCCGGACGCCAGGTTGATGTCCGTCTCGGTGACCGCACCGACGCCGCGGTGCAGCACCCGGATGTCGACCTCCTCGCCGACGTCGAGCTGGAGCAGGGAGGACTCCAGGGCCTCGACGGAACCAGAAGCGTCACCCTTGATGATGAGGTTGAGCTGCTGGACCTCGCCGGCCTTGAGCACCTTGTCCAGGTCCTCGAGCGAGACACGGCGCGTGCGCTTGGCGAAGGCCGCGTTCCGCTCGCGGGCGGCGCGCTTCTCGGCGATCTGACGGGCCGTACGGTCCTCGTCGACGACCAGGAAGTTGTCGCCGGCGCCCGGGACGTTGGTCAGACCCAGGACCAGGACGGGGGTCGAGGGACCCGCTTCCTCGACGTTGTTGCCCTTGTCGTCGAACATCGCGCGGACTCGGCCGTAGGCGTCGCCGGCGACCATCGTGTCACCCACGCGCAGCGTGCCGCGCTGGACGAGGACGGTGGCCACGGCGCCGCGGCCGCGGTCGAGGTGCGCCTCGATCGCGAGACCCTGCGCGTCCTGCTCGGCGTTGGCCCGCAGGTCGAGCGCGGCGTCCGCGGTCAGGACCACGGCCTCCAGCAGCGAGTCGATGTGCAGACCCTGCTTGGCGGAGATGTCGACGAACATGGTGTCGCCGCCGTACTCCTCGGCCACCAGGCCGTACTCGGTCAGCTGACCGCGCACCTTGGTCGGGTCGGCACCCTCGACGTCGATCTTGTTGACCGCGACCACGATCGGCACGTCGGCCGCCTTGGCGTGGTTGAGGGCCTCGATCGTCTGCGGCATGACACCGTCGTTGGCCGCCACCACGAGGATCGCGATGTCGGTCGACTTGGCACCACGGGCACGCATGGCGGTGAACGCCTCGTGACCGGGGGTGTCGATGAAGGTGATGCGCCGCTCTTCGTCGTTGACCTCGGTCGCGACCTGGTAGGCACCGATGTGCTGGGTGATGCCGCCGGCCTCGCCCGCGATGACGTTCGTCTTGCGGATGGCGTCGAGCAGTCGGGTCTTACCGTGGTCGACGTGACCCATGACGGTCACCACCGGCGGACGGGAGACGAGCATCTCCTCGCCGCCCTCGTTCTCGCCGAACTCGATGTCGAAGGACTCGAGCAGCTCGCGGTCCTCCTCCTCCGGGCTGACGATCTCGACGACGTAGTTCATCTCGTCGGCGAGCAGCTGCAGCGTCTCGTCGGAGACCGACTGGGTCGCGGTGACCATCTCGCCCAGGTTCAGCATGACCTGGACCAGCGACGCCGGGTTGGCGTTGATCTTCTCCGCGAAGTCCGTCAGCGAGGCACCGCGCGACAGGCGAACCGTCGCACCGTTGCCGCGCGGCAGCATGATGCCGCCGACCGACGGGGCCTGCATGGCCTCGTACTCCTGACGGCGCTGCCGCTTCGACTTGCGGCCACGACGCGCCGGACCGCCGGGACGGCCGAACGCACCCTGCGTGCCGCCACGGCCACCGGGGCCGCCGGGACGACCGCCGAAGCCGGGACGACCGCCGCCGAAGCCACCGCCGCCACCGGGACCGCCGCCACCGGGACGACCGGCGAAGCCGCCGCCGGCACCACCGGGACGACCGCCGCCGCCACCGGGACGACCGGCGAAGCCGCCGCCACCGGGACGACCGCCGCCACCGGGACGACCGGCGCCGCCGGGACCGCGACCGCCGCCACCGGGGCCCGGACGCGGGCCGGCAGCCGGACGCTGCGGCATCATGCCCGGGTTCGGGCGGTTACCGCCGCCGGGACGCGGGCCGGCGCCACCGCCGGGAGCCGCACCCTGCGGACGGGGCATGCCACCGGGCGTCGGACGCGCGCCGCCCTGGCCCTGGGGACGGGGACCACCCTGGCCGCCGCCCTGCGGACGCGGGCCGCCGGGGCCGCCCTGGCCGCCGGGACGCGGGGCGCCACCGGGACGGGGAGCCTGCGGACGGGCCATGCCCGTGGAGCCGCTGGAGGTGAAGGGGTTGTTGCCCGGACGGGGTCCGGACGGACGTCCGCCGGGACGCGGGGCGGGACGCTCGGCGCCGGGGCGCGGAGCGTTGCCACGGCCCTGACCGCCCTGACCGGACGCCGGACGGGCCGGACGCGGGCCGGGGGTGCCCGGGCGGGGAGCCGACGAACCGGCGGCGGGAGCGGCCGGCGCGGACGGCGGAGCCTGGAACTCGGGCTGCGCGGGGGCGGCCGGAGCGGGCTTGGGTGCCGCGGGGCGCGCCGGGGTGGGGCGCGGGCCCGGGGTGGGGCCGGCGGCGGGAGTGCTCTTGGGGGCCGCGGGGGCCTGTGCCGCCTCGGAGACGGCGGGGGCCGGAGCCGCGGGGCCCGGCTTGGGGGCGCCCGGCTTCGGGGCAGCAGGACGTGCCGCCTGCGCCGGAGAGGGCGCCGACGGCTTCGCGGGGGCCGACTTGCGCGGCGCCGCGGGCTTACCGGCGGAGCGGCCACTGCCGCTGCCTGCCTGGAAAGCGTCGGTCAACTTGCGAACAACCGGCGCCTCGATCGTCGAGGACGCCGAACGGACGAATTCACCAAGTTCTTGGAGCTTGGCCATGACGACCTTGCTCTCAACGCCGAACTCCTTGGCGAGTTCGTATACCCGGACCTTAGCCACTTCGCTCCTTTTAGGTCCGGGGTGTCCACCGGACCGTCGCTACTTCATGGGCGTACTCATCGCGTACTCATCGAGTGCTCATCGCAATCTCGACCTACTTCCGACTCGCGAGGTACCTGACCGCACGGTTTTCCGTGCGCTGTGCGTTTCTTGCCGTGCGTTATGCAGTGGCGGCTTCAACCGGCGCCCCGTTCGAGGAACCGACGCAGATCCGTCGTGTCGAACGGTCCCGGGCCCTTGAAGGCCCGGGGGAACGCCCGGCGGCGAACCGCCAGGTCGAGGCAGACCAGTGTCGGGTGCACATAGGCACCCCGGCCGGGCAGCGTACCGCGAGGATCGGGGGCACACTCACCCTCGATCTGCACGATGCGCAGCAGATCGCCCTTGGCCGCTCGCTCCCGGCATCCCAGACATGTGCGCTCAGGGCATGCGCGGGCATGCGTCCGGCCAGACACTGCTTAAGTCTACCTCCCCGCGCCGACCCGACCCCTATGGGGTAAAGGACCGACCGCTGCTCAGAATTCCCGGCCGAGCGCCGCGGCACCACCGATTTTCCCGGAGGGCCGCGGGCGCGGGCCGGCTACCGCCGGTGGTGTCAGTGCTGCGGTGCGTGCTGCTCGGTGTCCGGACGGATGTCGATCCGCCAGCCGGTCAGCCGGGCGGCAAGCCGGGCATTCTGCCCTTCCTTGCCGATGGCCAGTGACAGCTGGTAGTCGGGGACGGTGACCCGGGCGGAGCGCGCCGCCAGGTCCACGACCTCGACCTTGCTGACCCGGGCCGGCGACAGCGCGTTGGCGACCAGCTCGGCCGGGTCGTCCGACCAGTCCACGATGTCGATCTTCTCGCCGTGCAGCTCGGCCATCACGGCGCGCACCCGTCCGCCCATCGGCCCGATGCACGCGCCCTTGGCGTTGAGGCCCGAACGGGTGGACCGAACGGCGATCTTCGTACGGTGTCCGGCCTCACGGGCGATGGCGGCGATCTCCACCGAACCGTCCGCGATCTCCGGCACCTCCATGGCGAAGAGCTTCTTCACCAGATTGGGGTGCGTACGCGAGAGCGTCACGGACGGCCCGCGCACTCCCTTGACCACCCGGACGACGTACGACCGCAGCCGGGTGCCGTGTGCGTAGTCCTCGCCGGGGACCTGCTCCTGCACCGGCAGGATGGCCTCCAGGCGGCCGATGTCGACCAGGACGTTCTTGGGGTCCTTGCCCTGCTGGACGACGCCGGTGACGACATCGCCCTCCCGCCCGGCGTACTCGCCGAAGGTGATCTCCTCCTCGGCGTCCCGCAGGCGCTGCAGGATGACCTGCTTGGCGGTGGTCGCCGCGATCCGCCCGAAGCCCGAGGGGGTGTCGTCGAACTCGCGCGGCTCGGCGCCCTCCTCCAGGTCCGCGATGTCCTCGGCGTTCTCCTTCGCCCACACCGTCACATGGCCGGTGCTGCGGTCCAGCTCCACCCGCGCCCGCCGGCGGCTGCCCTCGGTGCGGTGGTACGCGATGAGGAGGGCCGACTCGATCGCCTCGACCAGCAGGTCGAACGAGATCTCCTTCTCCCGCACCAGACCCCGCAGGGCACTCATGTCGATATCCACGGCTACGCCTCCTCCTTGTTCTCGTCGATCTTCTCGTCGTGCCGCACGTCGCGCTTGTCGGTCTTCTCGGACTTGCGGCTGAATTCCAGCTCCACGCGAGCCTTGACGATCTCGTCGAAGGAGACCCGGCGCGCGGTCGGCTTGCGTCCCTTGACCCCCGGCACCTCGAGGTCGAGTCCCTCGTCGTCCACGGCGGTGATCCGGGCCACCAGCTCCCCGGCCCCTGCCGCGTCGGCCAGTTGGGCCTTGATGAGGCGGCCGACGGCGCGGCGGTAGTGCCGCAGCTCGGTCAGCGGCCGGTCGGCGCCCGGTGAGGTGACCTCGAGGGTGTACGGCGCGCCGCCCATCGCGTCGGAGTCGTCCAGGACCTGGGAGACCTCGCGGCTGAGCTCGGCGCACTCGTCCAGCTGGACGCCCTCGTCGGAATCGACCACGATCCTCAGCACCCGCCGCTTGCCTGCCGGTGTCACCTCGATCTCTTCCAGATCCAGGTCTCGCGCGGCGACGAGCGGTTCAAGCAATCCGCGCAGCCTCTCGCTCTGGGTCGTGCTCATCCGGGTGACTCCTCGGCCGCGTGTGCTGTTGTGGGTAGGTCGCGTGTCGGGTCAAAGCCTATCGGTTCCGGCGGGGTACTGACGATTCGGTGGGTCGTCACGGATACTCTCGCCTGCGGTGATCACGACGGAAGACCCCGGGAAGTGCAACGTGCCGAAAGTGGCGCTCACGCGCAGATGGACCCTGCTGGCCGGCGCCGCCCTCGGGGGCGCCGCGCTGCTGACCGGCTGCGCCGAGGACGACGGCCCCGACCGTGCCGAACACTCCTCGGCCGCCGACCGGCTGCGCGAGCGCTCCGCCCGCGACAGCACGGCGCTGCTCGCGCGCTACGACGCGACGCTCACCGCGCACCCCGCACTGGAGGAGCGGCTGCGCCCGCTGCGCTCCGAAGTGGCCCGGCACGCCCGGGCGTTCACCGACGACGGCGCCGCCCCCTCCCCCAGCGCCTCGCCCTCCCGGGGCCCGGCGCACGAGGTGGCCGCGCCCTCGGTGCCCGAGGACGAGCAGGCCGCGCGAAGCGCACTCGCCGACGCGGAGCGCAGGCTCGCCGACGCCCGGGCCAAGGACCTGCTCGCCGCACCGCCCGAGCTGGCCCGGCTGCTGGCCTCGGTGGCCGCGTCCGGCGCGGCCCACGCGTACCTGCTGACGGACCCGGCCGGATGACGGACTCCGGCACGGCGGCATCGGCACCACGGACAGTGACCAGCGAAGGGGCGTACGCATGAACGCGGCAGCGGGACGCGGCAGACCGGAACACCGAAACGACGACGAACGCGACGAGCGGGACGAGCTGACGGCCGTGCAGGCGGCGCTGGCCGCCGAGCACGCGGCGGTCTACGGCTACGGCGTGGTCGGCGGCCGGATCACCGCCGACCGGCGCAAGGAGGCCCTGGCGGCGTACGACGCCCATCGGGCGCGCCGGGACGCACTGCACCGCGAGGTGCGCGCACTGGGCGGCGCCCCGCGCGCCGCGGCCGCCGCCTACGCGCTGCCCTTCCCGGTGCCCGACGCGGCCGCCGCGGTCCGGCTGGCGGCGGAGCTGGAGGACCGGCTGGCCGCCGTCTACGCGGATCTGGTGCGGGCCGGCGGCCGGGCCAGGCGCCGGGAGGCGGCCGCCGCACTGCGCGAGGCGGCGGTGCGGTCGGCGCGCTGGCGCGGCGGCGGCGTAGCCTTCCCTGGGCTCGTGGAGCGGGCCGCGGCCGCGGCTCCGTCCGGCTCCGCGAGCGCCTCCACGGGCGCACTGTGAACGACCGGCGGTCTCAGCGCCCTTTCCGACCCTGACCATCGGACAGGCCCTGAACCCAGGACGACGTGCGGGGCCGTCGCAGGATGCTGCGATCGCCCCGATGGAAGGGACAGCTCAAGCATGGCAACGGCACCCATCGAACCGCCGCAGCGGTTGGTGAGTTCGCTGAGCGGCGATCCGGACAGCCCCGCACAGCGGTGGCTCCGGGCGCTGCCGACGCTGGTTCAGCAGCGGCTGGACGCCTGGGAGCTGACGCTGGAACGGGTGCACGCCCCCGGTGGCCGCAGCAGCCTCCTGGCGCTCGTACGGCAGCAGGACGGCACCCCCGCGGCGCTGAAGTTCCCGGTGCCGGGCCGGCGGTCCGCGCACGAGGCGGCCGCGCTGGAGATCTGGGACGGCTGGGGCGCCGTACGCCTGCTGCGGTCCGACGAGGAGAGCGGCGCACTGCTGCTGGAGCGGCTGCAGAGCGCGGTCTCGCTGCGCTCGCTGCCCGAGGCCAAGGCGCTGCTGGAGGCGGCCGGCACGGTCCGCCGCCTGTGGGTGGCGCCCGGGACCGACCACCCCTTCGAGACGCTCGCCGGCCGTGCCGAGGAGGCGGTGGAGGCGCTGCGCACGGCCGGGGCGCTCGCCCGGTCGGCCGGTCCACTGGTCGAGGAGGCACAGGAGCTCGGGCGCACCCTGCCGGCCGGCTCCGACGAACGGTTCCTGCTGCACGGCGCCTTCCGGCAGGGCAAGGTGCTGGCCGGCGAGCGGGCGCCGTGGCTGGCGATCGGGCCGGCCCCGGTGGTGGGCGAGCGGGCCTACGACCTGGCGGCGCTGGTGCTGGACCGCTTCGAGGACGTGATGGCCGGCTCCGGCGCGACCGCCGCGGTCCGCCGCCGGGTCGGCAAGCTGGCCGACTCCCTGGAGGTGGACCGGGAGCGGTTGCGCCACTGGACGCTGTACCGCGCGGTGGACGCGGGCGTCCGGGAGGTCGCGGTGGGCGACCGCCGGCGGGGCGAACTGCTGCTGGAGTTCGCCGCCTGGCTGTAGGCGCGGGCGAATGCGGGGCAGGGGGGGGGGGGGGGGGGGGGGGGGGGGGGGGGGGGGGGGGGGGGATGGGGGGGGGGGGGGGGGGGGGGGGGGGGGGGGGGGGGGGGGGGGGGGGGGGTTGG
>NZ_JBWKCJ010000005.1:15153-33092 GCF_056436545.1 Streptomyces sp. NPDC043738
TCGCCCCTGGGTGGGGACTCATGGCCACCGTGATCCCTACCTCGTCCCTCGCCCCCCCCCCCCCCCCCCCCCCCCCCCCCCCCCCACGCGACGTCAGGCGCCGAGCCGGGCGACGGCCTCCTCGACCGTCAGCTCCTCGCGCTCGCCGGTGCGGCGGTCCTTGACCTCGACGACGCCCTCGCCGGCGCGGCGACCGGCGACCACGATGGTCGGCACGCCCAGCAGCTCGGCGTCGGTGAACTTCACGCCCGGCGAGACGCCCGGGCGGTCGTCGACCAGCACCCGCAGGCCCGCGGCGCCGAGCCGCTCGCCGACCTCCAGCGCCAGCTCGGTCTGCTTGGCCTTGCCCGCCGCGACGACGTGCACATCGGCCGGCGCGACCTCGCGCGGCCAGCACAGGCCCTTGTCGTCGTGGGTCTGCTCGGCCAGCGCGGCCACCGCGCGGGAGACCCCGATGCCGTAGGAGCCCATGGTGACCCGCGCCGGCTTGCCGTTCTGGCCGAGGACGTCGAGTTCGAAGGCGTCCGCGTACTTGCGGCCGAGCTGGAAGATGTGCCCGATCTCGATGGCACGGTCGATGCGCAGGCCGGCGCCGCACTTCGGGCAGGGGTCGCCGGGCTCGACGACGACCACGTCGAGGTACTCGTCGACCTCGAAGTCACGGCCCACGACGACGTTGCGGGCGTGCTTGCCCTCCTTGTTGGCGCCGGTGACCCAGGCGGTGCCGGGGGCGATGCGGGGGTCGGCGACGTACTTGAACGCCTTGCCGGCCAGGCCCTGCGGGCCGACATAGCCGCGGACCAGCTCGGGGTGCTCCACGAAGTCCTCGGCGGTGACCAGCTCGACGACGGCCGGGGCGAGGTGCTCGCCGAGCTTGCCCATGTCGACCTCGCGGTCGCCGGGGACGCCCACCGCGACGATCTCGCCGTCGACCTTGACCAGCAGGTTCTTCAGCGTCGCGGAGGCCGGTACGTCGAGGAACTCGGCGAGCGTCTCGATGGTCGGGGTGTCGGGGGTGTCGAGCTCCTCGACGGGGCCGTGGCCCGAGCCGTCGACCGGGGCGACCTTGACCGTCACGGCCTCGGTGTTGGCGGCGTAGTCGCACGACGGGCAGTCGACGAAGGTGTCCTCACCGGCCGCGGCGGGCGCCAGGAACTCCTCGGAGGCGGAGCCGCCCATCGCGCCGGAGACGGCGGAGACGATGCGGTAGTCGAGGCCCAGGCGCTCGAAGATCTTCTGGTAGGCCTGGCGGTGCAGCGCGTAGGACTGCTCCAGGCCCTCGTCGGTGGTGTCGAAGCTGTACGAGTCCTTCATGTGGAACTCGCGGCCGCGCAGCACACCGGAGCGGGGACGGGCCTCGTCGCGGTACTTGATCTGGATCTGGTAGAGGATCACCGGCAGGTCCTTGTAGGACGTGCACTGGTCCTTGACCGTGAGGGTGAAGATCTCCTCGTGGGTGGGACCGAGGAGGTAGTCGGCGCCCTTGCGGTCCTTGAGGCGGAAGAGCAGGTCGCCGTACTCCTCCCAGCGGCCGCTGATCTCGTAGGGCTCCTTGGGCAGCAGGGCCGGCAGCAGGACCTCCTGGCCGCCGATCGCGTCCATCTCCTCGCGCACGACGCGGGAGACGTTCTCCAGGACCTTCATGCCCAGCGGCAGCCACGTCCAGATGCCGGCGGAGGAGCGGCGGACGTACCCGGCGCGGACGAGCAGCTTGTGGCTGGCGGTCTCGGCGTCGGCCGGGTCGTCGCGCAGTGTCTTGATCATCAAGCGGGACATGCGCTGGACCTGTGCGGCGTTGGCCATGGGAGTTTCTCCTGCGTAAGAAAGGTGACTCCCTGGAGGTTAGCCGTAGGGGTGTGCCGCGCGGAAATGCATACCGCTGCGCTTGGCCGGCTTCCCACGTTGTCGGCTGCGGCGCCGTGGTGCCGTCTCGCTGCTTCGCCTGCGGCGGGCGGTTGTTTGTCGGGTGCGGCCCCGTGGTGCCGTCCCGCCGTTTCGCCTGCGGCGGGCGTGGTGTTTTCGGGTGCGGCCCCCTGGTGCCGTCCCGCCGTTTCGCCTGCGGCGGGCGTGGTGTTTTCGGGTGCGGTGACAGCCCTACGGACTCCGTCCTACGGTCTGTCCCCTCCCGTGGGTGGGTGGAAAGAGCGGTCGGTGGGGGAGGGCCCCGTCCGTCGACTTCCTGCACACGAACGCTGACGTTCACCCCCACGGTTTTTTCCCACCCGTCACCGCCACCCGAAAGCCCCGCGCAGCGGCACCGCCCGCCGCAGGCGCAACGGCGAGACGCCCCCACGGCGGGCCAGCCGACAACGTGGGAAGCAGCCCAGGCGCAGCCGCTAACGCTTCAGCGGCAGCGTGGCCCCCATCACCGCGTAGGGCGTGGGCGCGCTGGGGAACAGCACCCGGCGGGCGATGTCCCGATAGCCGAGCGAGCGGTACAGGCCGCGCGCCGGGCTCTCGACGTCGATGGCGGAGAGGATGGAGCGCGGCTCGCTCGCCTCGTCGGTGATACGGGTGATCAGCGCCCGCCCGATGCCGCGGCCCTGGTAGGCGGGGTGGACGTGCAGCTCGGTGATGGTGAAGGAGTCGTCGAGCCAGTGGTCGAGGCGCACGGCGCGCAGATACGGCTCGACGACCGTGGACCACCAGTGGGCGCGGTCGTTGGGCATGCCGTAGACGAAGCCGACGAGCCGGCCGGCGGGGGTGGTGGCGCCGAGGGCGCGGGCGCCGGCGCAGCCGAGGTGGCGCAGCACGATGTGCCGGCGCACGGCGATCTCCTCGTCGCTCAGTCCGAAGGCGAGCGCCTGGACGGCGAGCGCGTCGTCCACACGGGCAGCGAGATCGAGGGGGCCGACCGCGACGTCATCCATGGTCGGAGCGTACAAGGCCACGGCCCGTTCCGTACGCTCCCGGCGGTCAGAACAGCACGCTCATGAACGCCCCGACCTCTTCGAAGCCCACCCGGCGGTAGGAGGCGCGAGCGGCGGTGTTGAAGTCATTGACGTAGAGGCTGACGACGGGGGCGACGTCGCTGAGGGCGTAGCGCAGCACGGCCGCCATGCCGGTCTCCGACAGGCCCTTGCCACGGTGGGCGGGGTCGACCCAGACGCCCTGGATCTGGCAGGCCCGCTGGGTGGCGGCGCCGATCTCGGCCTTGAAGATGACCTTGCCGTCCTCGATCCGGGCGAAGGAGCGGCCGGATCCGACGAGTTCGGCGACCCGGGCCTGGTAGAGCAGCCCGCCGTCGCCGGCCATCGGGGAGATGCCGACCTCCTCGGTGAACATGGCCACGCACGCCGGCATAATCAAGTCCATCTCGTCCTTGCGGATCCGGCGGACGTAGGGGTCGGGGGCGATCTCGGTGGCCGGCGAGGTGGTGACCATCAGGGGCTGGTGGGCGCGGATCTCGCGGGCCGGTCCCCAGTGCGGCTCCAGCAGCGACCACAGCTCGGCGGTGGGGCCGGCCGGGCCGACGATCGACGAGCAGCGGCGGCCCTGGCGGCGGGCGCGCTCGGCGAAGCCGCGGACGGCCTCGGAGGTCGCGCAGACGGGGACGAGGTTGGCGCCGGCGTAGCAGAGCGATTCCAGGCGGCCGCCGACGTACCAGCCCCACATCTCGCCGCCCAGCCGCCAGGGGTCGAGGCCGGCGATCTGCACGCGGGCGGCGACGAAGGCGTTGGCGACCGGGTCGCGGTCGAGCACCGCGAGCGCGTCATCGAGCTCCCCGGGCTCGAGGACCTTGATGGTCGTGGTCGTCAGCACGTGTCGGAATGCCTCACCGTTACGGGGCCTGGGAGGCCAGGCGGGAGCAGGTCTTGGCACTTTACCTCCCTGCGCGCGGGAGCACCCGGCCCCGGGCGGGACGGGCGACGCGGGGCGGTTCGTGGCACGGCACCGGCCGGCCCGGACACGGCGTGAGCCCCGCTGCCCGGGCGGGCGGCGGGGCTCTGCGGTGGTGCGGCGGCGCGGATCAGCCGGCGACGGCCACGGTCGGCTCGCCGGAGGCGATGCCGTCCTTCTCCATCTGCTCGGCGATCTTCATGGCCTCTTCGATGAGGGTCTCGACGATCTTCGACTCGGGGACGGTCTTGATGACCTCGCCCTTGACGAAGATCTGGCCCTTGCCGTTGCCGGAGGCGACGCCGAGGTCGGCCTCGCGGGCCTCGCCGGGGCCGTTGACGACGCAGCCCATGACGGCGACCCGCAGCGGCACCTCCATGCCCTCCAGGCCGGCGGTGACCTCGTCGGCGAGCTTGTAGACGTCGACCTGGGCGCGGCCGCAGGACGGGCAGGAGACGATCTCCAGCCGGCGCTGGCGGAGGTTGAGCGACTCCAGGATGGAGATGCCGACCTTGACCTCCTCGGCGGGCGGCGCGGACAGCGAGACGCGGATGGTGTCGCCGATGCCCTCGCTGAGCAGCGCGCCGAAGGCGACCGCGGACTTGATGGTGCCCTGGAAGGCGGGGCCGGCCTCGGTGACGCCGAGGTGCAGGGGGTAGTCGCACTGGGCGGCGAGCTGGCGGTAGGCGTTGACCATCACGACGGGGTCGTTGTGCTTGACCGAGATCTTGATGTCGCGGAAGCCGTGCTCCTCGAAGAGGGACGCCTCCCACAGCGCGGACTCCACCAGCGCCTCGGGGGTCGCCTTGCCGTACTTCTGCAGCAGGCGGCGGTCGAGCGAGCCGGCGTTGACGCCGATCCGGATGGGGGTGCCGGCGTCGCCGGCCGCCTTGGCGATCTCCTTGACCTTGTCGTCGAACTGCTTGATGTTGCCGGGGTTGACGCGGACCGCGGCGCAGCCGGCGTCGATGGCGGCGAAGACGTACTTCGGCTGGAAATGGATGTCCGCGATGACCGGAATCTGGGACTTCCGGGCGATCACCGGCAGCGCGTCGGCGTCGTCCTGGGTCGGGCAGGCGACCCGTACGATCTGGCAGCCGGAGGCCGTCAGCTCGGCGATCTGCTGGAGCGTCGCACCGATGTCGGACGTCCGCGTCGTCGTCATCGACTGCACCGAGACCGGTGCGTCCCCGCCCACGGCGACCGGACCGACGTGGATCTTCCGGCTGACACGGCGGTCGGCCAGCTTGGTCGGTACGTCCGGCATTCCCAGTGAAATGGCAGTCATCTGGCGAGCAACCCCAAGGTATGGATCAAGGTCCCGAATCGGCGGGCTCCGGTCTTCGAGGTTACGGCACAAGGGTTGCGGGAGGCACATCGCTCCCCTGAGGCCCCCCGAAAGGGGACGGTCGGGCGCCTCCAAACGCCGCGGAGGAGCCCGACCGTCGCCAAACCCGTGTTCCGGCCAATCGCCGTCAGGTCAGTTTCACGGGATTCACCACGTCCGCGACGAGCACCAGCAGCGTGAAGCAGATGAAGATCCCGGCGACCACGTAGGCCACCGGCATCAGCTTGGCGACGTCGAACGGACCGGGGTCCGGCCGCCGGACGATCTTGGCGAAGGCCCGGCGGATCGACTCCCACACGGCGCCGGCGATGTGGCCGCCGTCCAGCGGCAGCAGCGGCAGCATGTTGAACAGGAACAGCGAGAGGTTGAAGCCGGCGACCAGGAAGAGCATGGTCGCCACCCGCTGCTCCGGCGGGATGTCCAGCGAGAAGACCTCGCCGCCGACCCGGGCCGCGCCGACCACGCCCATCGGGGAGTCCTGCTTGCGCTCGCCGCCGTTGAAGGCCGCGTCCCACAGGTCCGGGACCTTCGACGGCAGGTTGACCAGCGAGGAGACGCCCTGCTCGACCATGTTGCCCATGCGGTCCACGGACTGGCCGAAGCTCTGCGGGACGACGCCGCTGGCCGGGGTGAAGCCGAGGAAGCCGGCGGTGACGAACTCGCCGGGGACGTAGCCGCCGTGCCCGTCGGTCTTGGCGACCTTGTTCTCGATCAGATCGGCGTGCAGGGTCTTGCGGACGCCGTGCCGCTCGACGACCAGCGTCGCGGGCCCGGTGGTGTCGCGGATCTGCTGCTGCAGGGTGCCCCAGTCCGGGACGGCGTTGCCGTTGAACGAGACGATCTTGTCGCCGGCGCGCAGGCCCGCGGCCTTGGCCGGCGAGTCCTTGGCGCCCGTGGGGCACTTGTCGGTCTTGGCGGCGGCCGAGATCACACACTCCGAGACGGAGCCGACCTGGGTGGTCTGGGTGTTGATGCCGAAGCCCATCAGCACGCTCATGAAGATCACGACCGCGAGGACCAGGTTCATGAACGGCCCGGCGAACATCACGATGACGCGCTTCCAGGGCTTGCGCGTGTAGAAGAGCCGCTTCTCGTCGCCGGGCTGCAGCTCCTCGAAGGCCGCCGAGCGGGCGTCCTCGATCATCCCGCGGAACGGCGAGGTGGAGCGGGCCTGCAGCTTCCCGTCGTCCCCGGGCGGGAACATCCCGATCATGCGGATGTAGCCGCCGAGCGGGATGGCCTTGATGCCGTACTCGGTGTCGCCCTTCTTGCGGGAGAAGAGCGTCGGCCCGAAGCCCACCATGTACTGCGGCACGCGGATACCGAACATCTTGGCCGTGGAGAGATGGCCGAGTTCGTGCCAGGCGATGGAGAACAGCAGGCCGACGACGAAGACGACTATGCCGAGAATGGTCATCCAGGTCGTCATGCGCGAGCCTCCGAAGGTGTCCGTGCCGCACGGGCGGCCAGTTCGCGGGCGCGGGCGCGCGCCCAGGTCTCCGCCTCCAGGACGTCCGCCACGCTCAGGGAGGTTCCCCTGGACGGCGTCCCGTGCTCGGCGACCACTTCAGCGACGGTATCCACAATCCCTGTGAACGGCAGCCCGCCCTTGAGGAACGCATCCACGCACTCCTCGTTCGCCGCGTTGAAGACGGCCGGGGCGGTGCCGCCCAGATCACCGACGTGGCAGGCCAGCGGGACGGACGGGAAGGCCGCCTCGTCGAGCGGGAAGAACTCCCAGGTCTGCGCCTTCGTCCAGTCCACGCCCGGGGCGGCGTCCGGGACCCGCTCGGGCCAGCCGATGCCCAGCGCGATCGGCATCCGCATGTCGGGCGGGCTGGCCTGGGCGAGCGTGGAGCCGTCGGTGAACTCCACCATCGAGTGGATGTAGGACTGCGGGTGGACGACGACCTCGATGCGGTCGAAGGGGACGTCGAAGAGCAGATGCGCCTCGATGACCTCCAGGCCCTTGTTGACGAGGGTCGCGGAGTTGATGGTGACGACCGGGCCCATGGACCAGGTGGGGTGGGCCAGCGCCTGCTCGGGCGTGACCTCGGCCAGCTCGCGCTTGGTACGGCCGCGGAACGGGCCGCCGGAGGCGGTGACGACGAGCTTGCGGACCTCGGCGCGGTCGCCGCCGGTCAGCGCCTGGAAGAGCGCGGAGTGCTCGGAGTCGACGGGGATGATCTGGCCGGGCCGGGCGATCGCCTTGACCAGCGGTCCGCCGACGATCAGCGACTCCTTGTTGGCCAGCGCCAGTACCCGGCCCGCCTTCAGGGCGGCCAGGGTCGGGGCGAGGCCGATGGAGCCCGTGATGCCGTTGAGGACGGTGTGGCAGGGGGAGGCCGCCAGCTCGGTGGCCGCGTCGGGGCCGGCCAGGATCTCCGGCAGCGGCTCGCCCGCGCCGTACCGGTCGGCCAGCGCCGCGCGCAGCGCGGGCACCGCGTCCTGACGCGCCACCGCGACGGTGGACACCCGCAGCCGGTGCGCCTGCTCGGCGAGCAGCTCGGTCCGGCCGCCGGCGGCCGAGAGCGCCGTCACCCGGAAGCGGTCGGGGTTGCGCAGCACGATGTCGATCGCCTGGGTGCCGATCGAGCCGGTCGAGCCGAGGATCACGATCCGGCGCGGGCCGTCGGGGTCGCCGGCGGCCGGCTCGAAGCGCAGGAGCGGATGGGCGAGGGAGTCCGTCATGTGGTCCATTGTGGCCGGTCGCCGGGGTGCCGTGGACACCTGGCCGCACAAGTGCGGGGCCCGCCCGGCGGATCTTCGCGGACGGGCCCCGGCGGGGTGGCTCAGCCCAGGGGGCGGCGGACGTTGTCGGTCCGGCTCGGGCCCGGGGTGGCGTCGGCGATCCAGGGGCCGTCGCCGCTGGGATCGATGACGCCCTCCTCCAGCCAGCTGTAGCTGCCGTCGAGGACTCCCGAGACGACCTTGCGGTCGAGTTCGTCGGTGTTCGTCCACAGCCGGCCGAACAGCTCCTCGACGCGGATGCGGGCCTGCCGGCAGAACACGTCGGCCAGCTGCTGGGCCTCGCGGCCGTGTTCGCCGGTCTCGCGCAGGTGCTCGGCGCGTACGCAGGCGGCGCTCATCGCGAAGAGTTCGGCGCCGATGTCGACGATCCGGCCGAGGAAGCCCTGCTTGGTCTCCATCCGGCCCTGCCAGCGCGACATCGCGTAGAAGGTGGAGCGGGCGAGCTTGCGGGAGGTCCGCTCGACATACCGCAGATGCTCCGCGAGACGCCCGAACTCCTGGTAGGTGCGCGGGAGTTGGCCGGGTCCGGCGACGAGCCTGGGCAGCCAGCGGGCGTAGAATCCGCCGGCCCTGGCCGCCGCCCGGCCCTTGTCGGCGAGGGACTTGTCGGGGTCGATGAGGTCGCCGGCGACGGACAGGTGCGCGTCCACCGCCTCCCGGGCGATCAGCAGATGCATGATCTCCGTGGAGCCCTCGAAGATCCGGTTGATGCGCATGTCGCGCAGCATCTGCTCGGCCGGAACGGCGCGTTCACCGCGGGCGGCGAGCGAGTCGGCGGTCTCGAAGCCGCGGCCGCCGCGGATCTGGACCAGCTCGTCGGCCATCAGCCAGCCCATCTCGGAGCCGTAGAGCTTGGCGAGCGCGGCCTCGATGCGGATGTCGTTGCGGTTCTCGTCGGCCATCTGGGAGGAGAGGTCGACGACCGCTTCGAGGGCGAAGGTGGTCGCGGCGATGAAGGAGATCTTGGCGCCGACGGCCTCGTGCTTGGCGATCGGCCGGCCCCACTGCTCACGGGCCGCGGACCACTCCCGGGCGATCTTCAGACACCACTTGCCGGAGCCCACGCACATCGCGGGCAGCGAGAGCCGTCCGGTGTTCAGGGTGGTCAGGGCGATCTTCAGGCCGGCGCCCTCGGGGCCGATGCGGTTCGCGGCGGGGACCCGTACCCGGTGGAAGCGGGTCACGCCGTTCTCCAGACCGCGCAGCCCCATGAAGGCGTTGCGGTTCTCGACCGTGATGCCGGGCGAGTCGGCCTCGACGACGAAGGCGGTGATACCGCCCTTGTGCCCCTCGGAGGCGGGCACCCGCGCCATCACCACCAGCAGGTCGGCGACCACGCCGTTGGTGGTCCACAGCTTCACGCCGTCGAGCACGTAGTCCTCGCCGTCCGGCACGGCCATCGTCGCCAGGCGGGCCGGGTCCGAGCCGACGTCGGGCTCGGTCAGCAGGAACGCCGAGATGTCCGTACGGGCCAGCCGCGGCAGGAAGGTCTCCTTCTGCTGCTGGGTGCCGAACAGCTTCAGCGGCTGCGGTACGCCGATCGACTGATGCGCGGACAGCAGCGCGCCGATGGCGGGGCTGGCGGTGCCGACCAGCGACAGGGCCCGGTTGTAGTACACCTGGGTGAGCCCGAGGCCGCCGTACTTCGGGTCGATCTTCATGCCGAGCGCGCCGAGCGCCTTGAGCCCCGCGACCGTCTCGTCCGGGATCCGCCCCTCGCGTTCGATCCGTGCGCCGTCGACCTGTGTCTCGCAGAAGTCCCGCAGTGTGGCGAGGAACTTCTCGCCGCGGCGCACGTCGTCGGCCGCGGGGGTGGGGTGCGGATGGATGAGGTCGAGCCGGAAGCGCCCCAGGAACAGTTCCTTGGCGAAGCTGGGCTTGCGCCAGTCCTGCTCGCGGGCCGCCTCGGCGACCTGGCGTGCTTCGCGCTCGGAAACGTTGCGGATGGATGGAGCGGTCATCAGGAGCTCACCTCGCCGCGGGGTCGGCAGTTCTGCGCCGGCGGGCCGGTCGGCCGCTGGACAGCGCTACTTGTGAGAGTTACCCGATCCGCGCGGGTTGCACCACTGGAGGTACGGGAGGGAGCGGGGCCGACGGTGGGTCCCGGCCATGCGGCACCTGCGGCCCGATGTGATCCGGAACCGGCCCGGCCGCATCAGCCCTTCGGGGGGTGCGGCATACCGCGCTGGTCGTACCTGCGCGGGCGCCTCCTCCCCCAGGCACACCCGCGACTCCGCCTCCGACACGAGGCGACCGGCAGGCCCGCGCCGTACGGTCGAGATCCGGCACGACGGGGGTGCGGACGCCGGGTGAACGGGGGACGCGGCGCGCTCCGGAAACAGGGTGCCGGAGCGCGCCGCGTCGAGGGCCGGCGCCGGGGGGTGCGCCGGCCGGGGTCCGGACGGTGATACGGCCCAAGGCACGGCCGTCGCTGTCCACCGGTCCGGACCGGGTCGGGAGAGGGTCAGAGGGGCAGTCCGGTGAGGACCAGGACCCGCTCGTAGGTGTAGTCGTCCATCGCGAAGCGCACGCCCTCGCGGCCCACGCCGGACTGCTTGACGCCGCCGTACGGCATCTGGTCGGCGCGGTAGGACGGCACGTCGCCGATGACCACACCGCCGACCTCCAGCGCGCGGTGGGCGCGGAAGGCGGTCTGGGTGTCATGGGTGAAGACACCGGCCTGCAGGCCGAACTTGGAGTCGTTGACGGCCGCGAACGCCTCGTCCACGCCGTCGACCTTGGTGAGGGTGAGCACCGGGCCGAAGACCTCCTCGCAGGCGAGGGTGGCGTCGGCGGGCACGTCCGCGAGGACGGTCGGCGCGTAGGAGGCGCCGTCGCGCTTGCCGCCGGCGAGCAGCTTCGCACCGCGCTCGACGGCCTCGTCCACCCAGGACTCGACGCGCTTGGCCGCGTCCTCGTTCACCAGCGGGCCGACCTCGGTCGCGTCGTCCGACGGGTCGCCGGTGACCTGCGCCTCGACGGCCGCCACGATCTTCGGCACGAGCCGGTCGTACACCGACGCGTCGGCGATGACTCGCTGGACCGAGATGCAGGACTGCCCGCCCTGGTAGTTGGAGAAGACGGCGATCCGCTGCGCCGCCCAGTCCAGGTCCGCCTCGGAGGACCAGTCGGGCAGCACGACGGCCGCGCCGTTGCCGCCGAGCTCCAGGGTGCAGTGCTTGCGCGGCACCGAGTCCAGGATCGCGTAGCCGACCTTCTCGGAGCCGGTGAAGGAGACGACGGGCAGCCGCTCGTCCTGCACCAGCGCCGGCATCCGGTCGTTGGGCACCGGCAGGATCGACCAGGAACCGGCCGGCAGGTCGGTCTCGGCCAGCAGCTCACCGAGGATCAGGCCGGAGAGCGGGGTGGCCGGGGCCGGCTTGAGGATGATCGGGGCGCCGGCCGCGATGGCCGGGGCGACCTTGTGGGCGCAGAGGTTCAGCGGGAAGTTGAACGGCGCGATGCCCAGGACCGTGCCGCGCGGGAAGCGGCGGGTCAGCGCGAGCCGGCCGGCGCCGCCCGCGTCGGTGTCCAGACGCTGGGCCTCGCCGCCGTTGAAACGGCGGGCCTCCTCGGCCGCGAAGCGGAACACCGACACCGCCCGGCCGACCTCGCCGCGGGCCCACTTCATGGGCTTGCCGTTCTCGGCGGAGATCAGCCGGGCGATCTCCTCCGTACGCTCCACCAGCCGGCGCTGCACATGGTCCAGGGCGGCGGCCCGGACGTGCGCGGGGGTCGCCGCGAACTCGTCCTGGACCGCGACGGAGGCGGCGACGGCCTCCTCGACCTGGGCCTCGGTGGGAACGCTCACCGTGCCCACGAGACGCCCGTCCCAGGGGGAGGTGACATCGAAGGTGGCCTCGCCGGTGGCCTCGCGGCCGGCGAGCCAGAAGGCGGTGGGGGCTGCATCAGTGGGGATCGGCACAGTGGAACCCGGCCCTTCAGAAGTGGTGAGTGGTGCGCATCGCTCGGGGAGCGGCTCCGCGGTTGTGGGTCTGCCCCCACGGTAGGGGTGCGGCGGCGCCATGGCGTTTGTCCGAAGCGTAGAAATCAGCGGGTGTGTCTCTCCGCCGTGGAGCGGGCGCCGGCCCGGATTCCCCGTGCCGGCGGTCGGATCTCACTCCCCCTTGGGCGCCGAGGTCGCCTTCAGGGCCAGCCACAGCTCCATCCGTACGTCCGCGTCGTCCAGCGAGCGCCCCAGGATCTCCTCCACCCGCCGCATCCGATAGCGCAGCGTGTGCCGGTGTACGCCCAGGTCGGCGGCGGCCGCGTCCCACTGGCCGTGCCGGGCCAGCCAGGCGCGCAGCGACTCCACCAGGTCGCCGCGGCCGGTCGCGTCGTGCTCGCGCAGCGCCCGCAGCAGCCCGTCCGCGAACGCCCGCACCGCGTCGTCGGCGAGCAGCGGCAGCACCGATCCCGCCGCCACGTCCTCGTGCTCGACCAGCGCGCGCCCGCGCCGCCGGGCCACCGACAGCGCCTGCTCGGCCTGCCGGTAGGCGTTCGCGGCGGCCATCGGGCCGGTCGGCGCGGACAGTCCGACGGCCACACCGGCCCCGCCGTGCGCCGCCTCGCCCCGCCCCGGCCGCCCGGAGGGACGCGCCTGCGCACCGGTCCGGGCCTCGGCCTCGGCCTCGGCCGCGTAGGCGGCGCAGGCGTCGGCGGCCGCCCCGCCGTCCGCGACCAGCACGATCAGCCGGCCGCCGTCCGGGACGGCGAGCACCGCCTCACCGGTACGGGCGGCCGCGGAGTCCATCGCGTCGGCGAGCGCGTCCAGCACCGAGGCGGAACCGGCCGCCGCGCCCGCGCCCGGCGGCGACGGCTGGTCGTCGGCGGCCACCGGCTCGGCGACCACCATCCGGAACGGGGCGTCCAGCAGCCCTCCGTAGAGCCGCCCCGCGACCGCCCGCGCATGGTCCGGCTCCCCCGCCAGCAGCATCTTGAGCACCGCGGCGCCCAGCCGCTGCTCGGCGTCCTGCAGTGCCCGGGACCGCTCGGTGGTCAGCGTCAGCAGCGCGACCGCGGAGTGCACGGCGTAGCGCTCGGCCGTCCCCAGCGGCGCGCCGGTCCCCACCGCGAGCACCCCGCGGGCCCGGCGCCCGCTCCCCAGTGACTGCAGCTCCACCCGGTCGTCGCCGTCGGTGTCGCTGACCACCGAGCTGGCGGGCGCGGGCCGCCCCCGCAGCCGCGCCACGTCGTCGGTGAGGCGGGCCGCGCGCCGCGCCGCCCAGTCCGGGGCGGCGGCCACCACCGCCCCCGACGCGTCGTACAGCGCGGCCCAGCCGTTCAGGTGCGCGGCGAGCCGGGCCAGCAGGTCGGCCGGCCCCTCCGCGCCGAGCGCCGCCCGGGTCAGCTCCCGCTGCGCCTCGAAACCCGCCGTGACCGCGCGGTACTGGTCCGCGGCGACCGCGGCCGACACCGCCTTGCTGATCGCGATGAACGGCGTCCTGCGGGGCACCCCCAGCAGCGGCAGCCCCTGCTCGCGCGCCGCCTCGACCAGCGGCTGGGGAACCCCCTCGTAATTCACCCCGACCGCGAAGCCCAGCCCGACCACACCGGCCTGTGCGACCCGCCGCACATACGCCCG
Source organism: Streptomyces sp. NPDC043738 (assembly GCF_056436545.1). NCBI lineage: Bacteria > Bacillati > Actinomycetota > Actinomycetes > Kitasatosporales > Streptomycetaceae > Streptomyces > Streptomyces sp. NPDC043738. The sequence continues at coordinate 28,677 of NZ_JBWKCJ010000005.1, forward strand.
GGTCGCCTCCGCGTCCTCCGCGTCCAACTTGAGCGCGGTGATCAGCAGCAGCTCCCCGCCCTCCATGTACGGCACCGGATCGATCAGCTCACTGGCGTGCGCCCAGCGCACCGGGACGTCCAGCCGCTCCTCGCCCGCGAGCACGGTCAGCTTGAGCGCGGTGTGGTTGACCAGGGAAGCGAGGGTGTGCGGCATAAGACCTTCGATGGCATCGACAACGGCGGCCGACGACCGGGCGACGACCGATGGTTTGCACCGCCCCGTATGAACGGCCCGTGTCGATTCTGCCTCAGCGGAGGAATCCGGGTACCCCTCCACCGTGGACAGAGCCGGCCGATGATCGGGAAAACGCCGCCCGGCATCGGGGGAGGAAGGGGGTGGGGGTGGGGGTGGGGGTCAGGAGCGGAGGTCTACTAGGACGGGTGGGGCGTGCTCCCCCGCCACCGACGTCACCGACAGCACCGCGTGCCCGGCCGGGACGGAGTTGGCGAGGTCGGAGGCCGACCAGCGTTCGCGTTCCACGGTGCGTACGGTGACGGCCTTGGCGGTGGCGGCCTTGCCGGTGACCAGGTGGCGAACGACGTGGAAGGTCTTCATCGCGGCGCCTTCGGCGATGATCTGGCGGTCCGTGACGTCACGGGTCTCCACCCATTCCTTGCCCCAGACCTCGGCGAAGCGCGCGCCGTCCCAGGTCGTCACGCCCGCGAACGCCATCCGGCAGCCGACGGCACCGAGCAGCGTGCCGCGCAGCGCGTCGCGGACGTCGTCCAGGGAGCGCAGCGTCAGCACCACCCCGGCGTTCGCCGAGCGCAGCCGCTGCAGTCCGCGCAGCGCCTCGGCGGTGATGGTGTGCGCGGCCTCGTCCAGCACCAGGCAGGCGAACAGCGACCGGTCGGTACGTGCCACCGCGCACTCGGTGAACTGCGCGAGGACGAGACGGGCGAGGATCCGCGAGGCCTCGGCATGGCCGCGTTCGGGCAGTTCGATGCGGACCCGCAGCGGATGGTCGAGGGCACGCAGCGAGACCTGGCGGGTGCGCCCGGTCGGGTCGAAGTGGGCGGCGAAGGCGGGCCGGTCCAGCAGGGCGATGCGGTCGGCGAGCAGGACGGCGAGATCGCCGGCGCGCTGCGACTGGCGGGCCCGGGCGTCCAGTTCGCGCAGCAGGGTGTGGGCGCCGGAGTCCTCCAGGGCGGTACGCAGCGCGGCGATCGCCTCGGGCGCGCCGTCCAGCAGTTCGCGCAGTTCGCACACGGTGGGGAAGCGGTCGTGCGCGGCCCGGAAGGGCCCCAGCAGCTGGGCCAGCACGGTCCCGGCGCGCCGGCTGTCGCCACCGGGCAGCTGCTCGGCGAGGTCGCCCACCAGCGCCTCGGCGAGGATGCCGGCCGCCTCGTCGGGGTCGGTGGTGCCGCCGTAGAGGTCGAGGTCGCACTCGGGGTCCGGGCGACCGACCCGGACCACCACGTCGAACGCGTCGTCAGGACCGAGGTCGGATCCGGCCGGTCCGACCGCGATCACCGCGCACTGCCCGGCCAGCGCCTGCAGGCACATCGACTCCACGACGGGCTTGACGACACGGGTGGTCTTACCGCTGCCGGCGGGCCCGACGGCCAGCAGCGAGGTACCCAGGACATCCGGCTCCAGGGCGCAGCCGACCCCACGGTGCTGATAGGGGTTGCGGGGGTGGTCGGCCGCGGTGCCGATGCGGACCTGGCCGGCGAGCAGGTCGTGGTGCGCGGTCCGGCGGGGCAGATCGCGCTGCCCGGAGGGGTGTGCGCAGGCCGCCGCGCCGTGCCGGAGCACGGTGTCGGTGAAGGAGGCCAGGGAGTTCCTGCCGGACCGCACCGAGCCCCAGGCGCGCTCGATCCGCGCCACGTCCACATCGTTCATCCGGCCGGCACGGATCTCGGCGGCGAGCTTGTCGGCCGCGTCCGGGGCACCGTGGGCGCGCAGTTCGGGCCACTGCGCCGGGTCGGCGGCGGGCTGGGGCGTGGGAGCGGGGGCGGAGGTGCGCAGGCGGCGGACGAGCGGTCCCAGGGTGCGGCGGGCGAGTTCGGGCCAGCGGCCCAGGCGGCCGAAGATCACGGCCAGGAGGGCCACCACGAGCCCGTTGTAGATGTACGCGGCCCAGACGTAGTTCATCTGGTCGCCGCCGGCCTCCCGCCAGGAATCCGGCGTCAGCAGCAGCAACGGCAGGAGCCAGTAGTCGCCGAGGTAGCCGTTCCACAGCAGCGACCACACCAGCCAGCCGCACAGGAACGAGATCACCGCCCCGACGGCCAGCTGCCGTCCGGGGATGCGGTCGGGCTCCTCAGCGGGCCGGGGTCGGTGCCCGTAGGTCCAGATCCCCGGCGCCGCCGCCGGCCGGGCACTGCGCAGCCAGCCCAGCAGCTCCGGCTCGGACGCGGCGGGCCCGGCAGCCGGAGCGGCGGGCGGGACGGCGGGCATGGCCGGAACGCCGGGCGGAGCGCTCGGCGGTGGCGGCGTGCGCGGCGCGGTGGCCGACTCCGCGGGTGGGGCCGCGGGGCGCGGCACCGTGGGTTCGGATCGGTGCGCTCCGCCGGCCGGCTGGTGAGCGGTGTTACGTGCCTCGTGCGTGCCCTCGGTGTCCATCCGGTGCCCTTGTCCCCCTTGAGCCGTGGCCTGGTGCGTGGGCGGGCCGGCTGATGTGTCGGTCGGCGGCCGCCCTGTCATTGTCATGCCCGCGTTCGTGCCCACCGCTGCCCGGCGCGCCGTCGCTCAATCTACTGGCCGCCGTCGCTCGCTATGTCCGGTGCGGACAACGCAACACGCGCACTTCTCCCGAACGGAACATGCCAGACCCGCCCGGCCGCCCCTAACCTGCGAGAACAACACCTCTGTAGCTCACCGTTCCACCCCCAGGAGACTGCCATGACCGAACTGTCCGGAGGCCCCGCCCTCCCCCAGGAGCGTCGCGTCGTCACCGCGATCCCCGGCCCGAAGTCGCAGGAGCTGTGGGCCCGCAAGCAGGCCACTGTGGCCGGTGGTGTCGGGGCCGTGCTGCCCGTCTTCGTCAAGCGCGCGGGCGGCGGCGTCCTGGAGGACGTGGACGGCAACTCCCTGATCGACTTCGGTTCGGGTATCGCGGTGACCTCGGTGGGCAACAGCGCGGAGGCGGTCGTACGCCGGGCCACCGCGCAGCTCGCCGACTTCACCCACACCTGTGCGATGGTGACGCCGTACGAGCCGTACATCGAGGTCTGTGAGCAGCTGGCCGAGCTGACGCCGGGCGACCACGCGAAGAAGTCGGCGCTGTTCAACTCCGGTGCGGAGGCCGTCGAGAACGCCGTCAAGATCGCGCGCGCGTACACCAAGCGGCAGGCCGTGGTCGTCTTCGACCACGGGTACCACGGCCGGACGAACCTCACCATGGCGCTGACCGCCAAGAACATGCCGTACAAGCACGGCTTCGGCCCGTTCGCGCCCGAGGTCTACCGCGTCCCCCTCGCCTACCCCTACCGCTGGCTGACCGGCCCGGAGAACTGCGCGCAGGAGGCCGCCGAGCAGGCCATCTCGCAGATCACCAAGCAGGTCGGCGCGGAGAACGTCGCGGCGATCATCATCGAGCCGGTGCTCGGTGAGGGCGGCTTCATCGAGCCGGCGAAGGGCTTCCTGCCCGCCATCGCCGACTTCGCGAAGGAGAACGGGATCGTCTTCGTCGCCGACGAGATCCAGTCGGGCTTCTGCCGCACGGGCCAGTGGTTCGCGTGCGAGGACGAGGGCATCGTCCCGGACCTGATCACCACGGCGAAGGGCATCGCCGGCGGTCTGCCGCTGGCCGCCGTGACCGGGCGCGCGGAGATGATGGACGCCGCGCACGCGGGCGGTCTGGGCGGTACCTACGGCGGCAACCCGGTGGCCTGCGCCGCGGCGCTCGGCTCGATCGAGACCATGCGCGAGCAGGACCTGAACGCCAAGGCCCGGCGGATCGGCGAGGTCATGAAGGCGCGGCTGACCGCGATGGCCGAGAAGTACGACATCATCGGCGAGGTCCGCGGCCGCGGCGCGATGATCGCGATCGAGCTGGTCAAGTCCGGCTCCAAGGACCCCAACCCGGAGGCCACCGGCGCGCTCGCCAAGGCCTGCCACCAGGAGGGCCTGCTGGTGCTGACGACCGGTACGTATGGCAACGTGCTGCGCTTCCTGCCGCCGCTGGTCATCGGCGAGGACCTGCTCAACGAGGGCCTGGACATCCTCGAGGCGGCGTTCGCCAAGATCTGATCCGCGGCGGGCCCGCACACCGCGCGCGATGCGGCGCGCGGCGCGTACGCCCGCGAGGCGGCGGACCGGACACGGTCCGCCGGACGGTTCCCGGGGGGGGGGGGGGGGGGGGGGGGGGGGGGGGGGGGGGGGGGGGCGTGCTGGCCTCTCTCTGTCGACGAGCAGGATGATAAATGG